>JAPPED010000027.1 GCA_028824295.1 Rhodospirillales bacterium
CCCCCTCGCGCCCGTCGAAGCGCGTGAGCGCCCCACCGCCCCACAGCGCGCCGAATCCGCTCTCCGCTCCGCCGGCCGAGAGCGAGAACGAGGAGCCCGTCAGAAGCTCGCGCTCCGTCCCCGCGCGCGTCTCGAAGCCGAGCGCGTCCTCCTGCGCGCCCCTTAGCCACGCGGCAAGCGTGCCGGGCCCGGCGTCTGCGTCGGCCGGCGAAGACTCCTCGCCCCAGGCCGCCGCCTCGCCGCCGACCCGTTGGCCGGCGAGGTTCACCTCCGCGCCGGGCGCCCGCGCCGCCCCCATCCGGCCCTCCACCGCATCGATCACCTGGTCGGCAACCGTGCGCCCAAAGCGCGCGAGCCACCCAGCCGGTATCGGGTCGTCGTTGACGATGGTGCCCGTCGCCTCCCCCCGGTTGATGGTGATGGTCCTCGACGCGTCGTCGCACAGTTCCGCGTCGCTGATCCTGACCCTCACCGTCTCCCCGCCGTCGTCGATCGAGTCGTCGAGGATGCGGACGAATTCGGTCCACTCGGTGACCTCGGGCGGCTGCCACAGCGTCGACCTCGGACGCTGCAAGTAGTCGACCCCCTCGCTCGCCGTGCCGGTGCCGAGGGTCTCGAAGTCGTAGCAGACATACTCGTCCAGCGACCGCGAGAGCTTGATGGTGAAGTGCAGCCAGCCGCCTCCCTCACTCCCCCACGCGTTCTCGATCCGCATGTTCACGTCCGGCAACGGGGTCCTGCTGCTCGCGGGCGCGTCGATCGTCCCCGTCGCCTGCCCCGTGGTGATCGACAGCGGGCCGAACTCGGCCCCCCGGGGTGTGATCACCCGCGCATTGGTGATCTCGACGTTCACCGTCTCGCCGGCGTCGGCGGCGGCATCCTCCATCAGCGCAACCGAACCCGGTCGCACCGTTTCCCCTGCCGAGAAGACGATCCGGTAGCTCGCCTCCTGGTAGTCGGCGTTCGCGGTGGCGGTGCCGCCCGAAACGGTCCGGAAGTCGACCGCGATGGTCGCGCTCACCGCCTTCGACAGGCTGACGTCGAAGGCGAGGTTGGCGGAATCCTCGGTGCCGCTGGTGTCGGCGATCGAGAGGCTCGGCAGGCTGCCGAGGTCGGGCGGCTCCGTGTCGGTGCTCAGGGTCAGCGCAGGCGAGCCGTCGAGCTGGCCCCCGCCCCCGGTGCACAGGGCGCCCTGCTCGCTGCAGGGCCGGTCGCCGCGCAAGGTGACGGTAACGGGCTCCGTCTCGTCGACCGGCGCCACCGTCATGCGCCAGTGATTGCTGTAGAGATTGCCCCCTGCGCGCTCCTTGTGGATGCGCTTCGCCTTGACCATGTGCCCGTTGGTCACGCTGAAGGCATGATCGCGCATCTCCCGGTGAGGGATGCTCACGCCTTCGGACAGCCTGAGGTCGAACCGGTATCGCAGGGCGCCGTTGGCGAAGAGAGCTTCGGCGGAGTCCAGCGCCGGGATGAGGGGGGGTACCCAGTTGCTGCCCCTGACGTTCATCATGATGGCCGCGGTAACTAAAGTTCCATTGAGCCTGAAGGCATTTTCGATAAGCCATCCTGCGGCCCCCGTCTCGGCATCGCTGTTCGTCACTCCTATTTGGAAATCGTGCGTGTGGTTGCCGACGCCAACGATATTCACCAGGTATCCGGTATTCGGAAGCAATCTGGTATTTGAAGGTGCCGTGAAATCGTTCACGGCTCCTTCGTTCAGCGGGGACGGAGTGCTTAGCGTAGCCACCAGATCGCCCAGATTGTTGGTCTCGCTGCTGTCGAACCTGTGAACCGAAACCGTCATGGTTTCAGTGCTCGAAGAATTGTCCTCGTGGATGTGGATTCCGACGGAGCTCAGATCGTAGCCCGTCGTATTGCCACCGGTCGTAAATCGCTGCGCTATTCTGCCGGATGCAGAGTTTCCTGCGTTTATAGCGTTGTCGCGACCTTCACCTGCGTTGCTGACAAGCGTCGTTTGGGCCTGTGCGGCGGTGGCCGCGGCGAACAGCAGGGCCAGGGTGGCGGGCAGCGCGAGCACGAGGCCGGCGCCGGGGGGCGCGGCCCCGAAACCAAACGTCCTGAGTGCCGCCGCGACCGGGGATGCCCGCGGCCGGACGCCGTCTTTGCGGAGACCTGACCGGAACACGCTCACTGCTCGCCTTCCTTGCGCCCGATGGCCGACGATGTCGGGCGCAACTTCTTGTCGCGGTTTCTCGCAGTCCTGAGCTTGCACCTTCGCCAGCGGCTGCCGCCGTCGAGCGCGACGCCCTCGTAGAGGCCCTGTGCGACCGACATGGTGTTGCGCACACCGAAGCCGAGCCGGCGCGAGGCCTCTTGCTGCAGGGTCGCCGTGGTGAAGGGCAGGACGGGATCGCGCCGGACCGCGTCCCGTTCGACCGAGGCGACGCGGAAGACGCCTGCGCAGGTGCGCTCCGCGACTCTTTCCGCCGCTGCCGCGCTCAGGCTCATCGCCGCCGCCGCGGAGAAGGGGCGGCCCGGGGCTGCCGTCGGTGAAGCGCGCGCCGGTCCATGTCCCGCCCGGCCGCCGTGGCGGCCGTGTTGCCGAGTCCAAGACCCAATCCCTTAAGGGCTCGGGGGCGCAATTGGAAATGCCGATGCGGTGAATCTGCATGCCTGCCGAGCCATGCCGGCGGGGCGGGGCGCCGCCGCTTCGAGTGCCGCATTCGGAAGCGTCCCGGCGCCCCCGTCCGCCAGAACCCCCGGTCCCATAAGGCGAAGCTATCCGCGCGATAAGAAAACGCTCTTGGACACAGCTGGCGGCTGCCTACATGTCGTGATCAGGTACCCCTGCGCAGGGGTGACGATTAGGAGGCAGGCGGACGGCAGACAGCATGGGACACCCCGGGACACAGACATGGCAGCAAGCGGCCCGCCCGCCCGGGCGGCAGCCCGGCCGTCCGGAGCCCGGAGCGCGCTGACATGTTCGAGCGGCGCAGCGACCTGGTCCGGCTCCTGGCCGTCGCCGATGCGAAGCGGATCGTCACCGCCGCCGACCGGCTCGCCATAACCCAGCCGGCGCTCAGCCGCGTCGTCGCGCGCCTAGAGCGGGAGTTCGGCGGCAGTCTGTTTGAGCGCCTCCCCGCCGGCGTGCGCCCGACCCCGCTCGGCAACCTGGTGGTCGGGCACGCACGCCGCATCCTGCGCGAGATCGGGGACGGCGAGGAGGCAGTGGCGACGGCGCTCGCCGGACGCACCGGCCGGTTCCGCGTCACCGCCTCACCGGTGTGGATGCAGGCCGTGGTCACCCCCGCCATCCAGGCGTTCCACGCCGCCTTCCCCGAGGTCGAGCTGAAGCTCTGCACCGCCGCCTGGCGCGAGGGCGTACGGCTGCTCGACGACGGAAGGTGCGACCTGCATTGCGGCGGGATCGACACCGGCGAGGCCCTGCCGCCGCACCTCCGGCGCGAGCGCTTCCTGGACGTGACCGGGGGCATCGTCGCGGCAATCGGCCATCCGCTCCATGCCACCGGGCCGGAGCCCGGCGATCTCGACAGCTGGCCCTGGATCGATTTCGACGGACCGGCCGGGGCCGATTCCGGCCGGCCGGCCCTGGCAGTGATCCTCGACGAGCTGCGCCAACTCACCGGCGGGCCGGGGCGTGCCGTCCTCCGCGCGGGCTCGGCCGGCCTGACGCTGCTCGCCGCCGGCCCGTGGCTCGCCTGGCTGCCCCTCGACCTGCTCGAACGGCTGCCCGGAACGCCACTCCGCGCGCTGCCAATCGCCTTCGGCCGGCGCCGCTACCGGGCCGGCTTCGTGGCCCGCCGCTCGGCCGAGGACCTGGAGCCGTTCCGCGCCCTCGAACAGGCGGTGCGCGACGCCGCGCTCGGGCGAAGCTCCTGACCGTCCGAATTAAGCGTGGCTCGACCTCGACGATCCGCCGCGTCAGGGGACGGAGGCGGCCGATTGTGGGTCGGCGGGTTTGAGCACTAAGGCTGCTTTCCGGCGGTCTCCGACGCCCGCCCGAGGGCGCCGACAGGCCGGTCGCCCAGCCCGTCGATGATCGGGCAGTCCGGCCTGTCGTCGCCCTTGCAGGCATCGACCAGGTGGGCGAGCTCGTCGTGCAGTGACTGCAATTCGCGCTGCTTCTTCGCGATCTCCTCCAGCCGCCTGGTCGCGATGCGCTTCACGTCAGCGCTCGACCGCCGCTGGTCCTCGTAGAGGCTCAGCAGTTCCCGGCACTCGTCGATCGAGAAGCCGAACTCCCGCGCCCGGCGCACGAACACGAGCTTCCGCACGGCGCTCTCGTCGTAGGTCCTGTATCCCGTCTCCGAGCGGGACGGCGCCGATACCAGCCCGATGTCCGCATAGTAGCGGACCGTCTTCACCGGCAGGCCGGCTGCGTTCGAGGCGGCGGAAATATTCACCGGCGGCCCCCTTGACCTTCCGGTTACTGGAGACCCTATGTTCCGAACAGGGACGGATCAAGAGGGTGTCCGCATGACCGCCATCGCCGCGAGAGGGGCCATCGACTGGCGCAGCCGGCACACCTGGCGCCTGGCCTCGAAGAACACCGCTTGGTGCCTGCTCGGCTGCGTCATCGGCGATTTCGGCACCATCGCCTTTTTCCAGTTCACCGGCATCCCCTGGCCGACGCTGGCGATCATGACCCTCGCCATCGTGAACGGGCTGCTGACCTCGATCGCGCTGGAGACCGTGATCCTGGTCCGCCAGATGGAATTGCGGACCGCCTGCCGGACCGCGATTGGAATGTCCTTCATCTCGATGATCGCCATGGAGGCGATGATGAACGGGGTCGACTGGATGCTGACTGGCGGGGCCAAGCTCACGTGGTGGGTCGTACCGATCATGCTAGCGGCGGGCTTCGTCACGCCGCTGCCCTACAACTACTGGCGCCTGAAGGCGCTCGGGCGGGCATGTCACTGAAGCGGGCCGCGATCCCGTCCTGTCCCGCCGCTGGTCCACGTCATCTACGAACCCGGCGCCGATCGATGCGCCGATCCGGCCCCTGCCGACGGCGCGGGCTCCCGAGCCAGACCGAACCCGGGCGGTCCGCCTCACCCTCGTCATGCAGGGCGGCGCCATGGGCGGGCGACACATCGGCAGCGACTTGTGGGCCTTCAACGCCCGCTCGGGTTTGTCCGAAGCGCCGTGGCATCGCTTCGCCCGCGGCGAGACGGCCCTGATCATGCTGCGCACCGACACCGTGTTCCCGCACGGCATCCACCTGCACGGCCACGATTTCCACGAGGTCTGGGACGACGGCGTCCTCGGTCACTGCCGGGACGCCACCCCGGTCGACCGGCGGGCGAGCCGCGACATCCCTTGCGTGTCCGACAATCCCGGCAAATGGCTTCTGCATTGCCACACACTCGGCCACCAAGCATCCGGCATGAAGACTTGGGTGGAGGTGGCATGATGCGCGCCCTGCTGCCGGTCGTCCTGCTCTGGCCCGCGCTGGCCCTCGCCGACCACGAACTCGACGACCGCGACATCCACAACGGGCAGATTCTGTACAGGGAGCACTGCGCCTCCTGTCACGGCGTCCGGCTCGAAGGGCAGCCGAACTGGCGGCGGCCGGGCGAGGACGGGCTCCTGCCGGCCCCGCCCCACGACGAAACCGGCCATACTTGGCATCACGACAACCGGCTTCTGTTCGACTACACCAAACTCGGCGGCGCGGGCCTCATGGAGGCCAGGGGCATCGCCGGGTTCGAGAGCGGCATGCCGGGTCTCGGCGACGTCATGAGCGACGACGAGATCTGGGACGTCCTGGCGTACATCCGCTCGACCTGGCCCGAGCGCATCCGGGATATCCAAGCCAAGAGAAACCCGGAACACGGACGATGACCAGATCTCGTCCTTCACGGCCCGGCGGATCGCCATCCGCGCGATAAGCGGAACCGGGGTTGAACCATCCGACGCCTCCCTCCGGTACTAGCAATTGGGGGCAGCATCGACCACACCGACGAAGCTCGCGCCGAAGGCCGGAACCGCTGCCGGCGGCCCTATCCCGAAGCGCCGCCTGTTCATGCACTACGGCATGCCGGTCCGCCGCGTCGTCCCTGCGAGGGTTGCTCGGGAGGATCCTCGCCCGCAAATGACTCCGTTTGGCAAGCCACGACAACCGCAGAGCCCGAACGCAGAGCCCGAAACCGTGATGAGTGCGCAAACTGGGGACGGCCGCAGAAGCGCCCGGAACCCGGGCATCGCGTTCCGGAGGCGCGCCTCCCGCGAACTTCCGGAAGCCTGCTCAGCCGCCGTCGTCACCTCCCCCGAGCTCCGGCATGAGGCCTCCAGGGATCGGGCGTGCCGCGGCCGCGCTGTGGTGCCCGCCGGACACAGCGGATACCGCAGAGGACGATATGCGCTACCACCGCATCTGCCACGAGCTTCAGTCGGTCGTGATCGCCGGGCCTGCGCCGCTTCGGCCAGAGATGCTCCGCCTCGCACAGCGCCATGTGCACCGTGAACGTCAGGTCGCCCCGGGAGACTGGGATGTCGTGATCGGCCGGCATTGAGTTCGTCGCCCGGCAGCCAGCAGCGCGCGTACTTGCGGTAGGGCTCGGCCACGTCGAAGTCGCCAGACCTCACGGCATCGACCGCGACCTCGAACGGGTCGACGCGCTCATCGAGATTGACGTGCAGCCCCAGGATGAACCGACTGCCCGAGTTGACGGAGCAGTAACCGCTCAGGTCGACGTTGCGCCGGTCGAGACGGCTGGTCCAGTTCAGCGTGTAGTCCTGCCTGTCCGTCTCCAGGACGAGGTCCTTCGGGAACCGCAGGGTCTCGTCGATCAGCGCCCGGTCCACGGCGCCTGAGTAAGCGCGGCAGCGCGAATAGATGAAGTCGACAATGGGGTAGTACGCCTTCATGGACTTCAGCCGCACACCGCGTCCGGTGCCGCGCACCGGAGACTTGTTGGCGATCCGGCTCAACACATCTGCCGCCAGGGTCTGGTGCTCCGCATGTAGGCGGACCGGAAGCGATACAAGGACCTTCCTCCCACACGCCTTGCACTGAAAGTACTGGCGGTCGCCCGAGGCCGGGCGACCGCGCCTGATGTAGGCCTCGGGGTGCAGGGCGATGGAGCGGCCGTGGTTCCTGCATGCTGGATTCCGGCAACTCACGGTCTCCTCCAGTCGCCACAGCCCGCCGGTGTCCGCGAACCGCTCGATCTCGGCGACAATGCAGGCGTTTGACTTTAGCTGCGGGCTCTCATTGCACGCCTTGTAGCGGATGGAGGGCACCGTACCCTTGATGATGGTGCTGGCCAGCTTGTACGCGGGGTCCCTGCCTGCCGAGGGGCCGGTTTCGCGTGTCGGGTGCGCGCCGGCACGCGGAAGCTCCTGCAACTGGGCGCCCGGCAATGGTTGACCTGGATGATTCGTTCGTTTCCGAACAGATCCACGGATGCCGCCAGAGGCACGCGCGGGTGCTTCTTCTTGGGTGATGTGGTCTTGGCTCAGGGCAATTCGTCTCGCTCCCGGTACTGACCGTTCAGGGAAGGGATTCGGGATGCAGGAAGTTTACTATGCTCTTATCTTTTTCTTTAAATGTTCTCTTGTTATGGAATATTATGCCAGGTTGGAAAACACCTTAAGTAACGGAATGGGATGGAGAAATTGACCTTTACGCACCAAAATGGGAAACGCCTAGCCCTCCGCCGCCGCCCTAGCCGTACCGGATATCGGCACTATTCCGCCCCGGTACCGATATTAGATACTGTCTATAAGGGTATCGAAGGCCGGAGGAACCACGCCAAGATTCGGGAGTTTGCGCCTTTTTTCATTGGACGATCCAAAGACAAAATAGACGCTCCTAAAGTTGAGTGAAGCTTCGGTGCACCAGCTTTGCTAATGCAGATCTTTTCCCGTGATTTGAACAGATTATGCATATAACAAACAAGCATTAACTCGCTGAAATCCGCGCTCGGGGCGGAGGATGTGCCGTCATGCCCGGAGCCGACAACCCCAGAGCCCCGCTGGAGGCCTCAGTCACTCTCTTGAGGAAAACCAAGACCATCCAGGTCAATCCGTGTCGCAACCCCAACTGCAAGCACTACGGCGTTCCCGCCCGGACCCGGACCGTCTGGAACGCATGACCGCGGCGAAGGAGCGCTTCAGCGCGGCGTGACGCGGTCACGGCGGAGCGCATGTCCGCCGCCGCAGCCTACTTCCCCCAGACATCGCCCAGGAAGCGCAGCCAGTTCTCGCCGAGGACCTTGCGAATCCGGGTCTCGCTCCAGCCGCGGCGAACCATCGCGGCGGTCAGGTTACGGAACTCGCTGATGGTGGCGAGCCCCTTCGGCTGGTGCGGGACCCGAGGCGTTCCCGGCATCAGCAGCCGCCCGTGACCCTTGTCGTGGCTAAGCCACTCGAAGAACGCGACATCCTGGTCCTGCGTGAAGTCGGTGCCGATACCCACCGCGTCCTCGCCGGCCACATCGATCACGTACTCGAACACCTCGACGCACTGGTCCACCGTGGTCTCGTCGCCCCAGGGGAGGAACGGCGTGTAGGTCGCGACCCCGACGAAGCCGCCCCGCTCCACCACCGCCCGCATCTCGGCATCGGTCTTGTTGCGCGGGTGTTCCATGACTCCGCTGGGGCAGCAGTGGGTGTAGGCGACGGGCTTCGCCGAGTGGCTCACCGCGTCCGCGCTCGTCTTCGGACCCACGTGGGAGAGGTCGACGAGCACCCCGCACCGGTTCATCTCGTCGATCACGTCGCGACCGAAGTCTGACAGCCCCCCGTCGTGCGACTCCCAGCACCCGCTTCCCACGAGGTTCTGCGTGTTGTAGGTGAGCTGCATCACTCGCACCCCGAGGTCACGGAACACCTCGACGAACTCGGCCTTGTCCTCAAGCGCCGAGGTGTTCTGCCAGCCGAGGATGATGCCGGTGCGCCCCTCCCGCTTCGCGCGCCGGATGTCGTCGGTGCCGTGCACCTGCAGGAGCAGGTCGTCGTGCTCGCCAAACCATCGCTTCCACCGCGCGACGTTCTCCATCGTAACCCGGAACCCTTCCCAGACCGAGCAGGTGCAGTTCGCAGCGGTCACCCCGCCCGCGCGCATCTCCTCGAACACGGAGCGGCTCCACCTGGAAATGATCAGTCCGTCGACCAGAATCGCGCCATCGTGAAGGTCAACCGGGTTCATTCCGACATCTCCATTCGCGTCGCTCGACAGGCGGCGAAGGTAACATGCAGCTCCGGACGCCTCCGTCGACGGAGACATTGACACGTGTCATGCGGCTGTCTTGCGCCGTTCCGCGTCATCAGGCCCGGCGAGTCGGAAGCCGATTCCTCATATTGACGACGGACCAATTCACGGGGCCAGATCACGGGACAGGCCGGGCCGGACAAGCTAGGAAGGGACGCATGGATCCGCGAATACGTGGCCGACCCGGCGCCAGCGGGGCGGCGTCATGACGGCGCCTGCGCGCTACGACTACATCGTCGTCGGTGCCGGATCGGCGGGGGCGGTGCTGGCCGCGCGGCTGAGCGAGGTGCCGCGCAACCGCGTGCTGCTGCTCGAAGCTGGCCGGGCCCGCCATCCCCTGTCGCGCCTGCCGGTGAGCTTTGGGTTGTTCATCGACCATCCAGGCGTCAACTGGCGTTACGTTTCCGACCCCGAGCCCGGAACGGCGAACCGCACGATCCCCGTGCCTCGCGGCAAGCTTCTTGGTGGTTCCTCGTCGATCAACGGCCTCGTCTACGTACGCGGCCAGCCGCTCGACTACGACACATGGTCGCAGTTCGGCAACCGCGGCTGGGGCTGGGCCGACGTGGCGCCGGTCTTCGAGCGCATGGAGGACTATCGCGGCGGTGGCAAGGGGCGCGGCTCCGGCGGGCCGCTTGGCGTCTCCGAGGTGCCCGACCGCAACCCGCTCTACGATGCCTGGTTCGCCGCTGCCGGGGCGCTCGGCAATGGTTGACCTGAATGATTCGTTCGGTTCCGGACAGGTCCACGGATGCCGCCAGGGGCACGCGCGGGTACTTCTTCTTGGGTGATGCGGCCTTGGTTCTGGGCAAATCGTCGCTTTCCGTGTACTAACCGTTTAGGGAAGTAAATCGGGACGCGAGAACCCCGTATTGTTCTTATATATTCTGATAATGTTCCTGCATTGCGGGATTTTGTGCCAGGATGGAAACAGCCTTAAGTAGCGGAATGGAATGAAGAGCTTGACCTTTACGGATCAAAATAGAAAACGCCTAGCCCTCCGCCAACTTTTGTTCATAGCGCCCCCCGTCGTACTGCTACCCGACCTGATTGCTGCGCCGGCTACGCACGATGTCGCTAATGCGGTTCTGCGGAATGCCGAGTGCCCTCGATAAGCTGTTGGCGCTGAGCTCATACGGCTCCATGAAGTCCTCGCGGAAAGTTACACCCGTGCGTATGGGCCCGATCATCGGTGATAGTTGGCTACCTCTACGTTGGTGTGACCGTCGTTCCAGTCGAGGAGTCTTGCCCCGGGGGGTGTTTCGCAGGCCATCCAGTGTGGCGGCCGTGTGAAGAACATTGAGCCCACGTTTGGCTTGGGCCTGAACTCTCTGGAAACGACGCACCCGCCGGTCAAGCCAATCTGCATCCTCGTCCGCGAACGACGGTATCGCCTTGGCGGATCTGCAATTCGGTGTTCGTATATTTCGAGGCTGCTCGGCCGGTCGGCTGAGTGCTGCTTCCCTCGGCAGTTCCCGGCCCGACGACACGGGTCGGGAGCCGCTGTGAGACAATGTTGATGATCGGCGCGTTTTGGCAGCCGCCTAAAGGGAATGCCGGGCGATGGGACCCCATCGGTCGGGGTGGTGGCTCCGCTCGCCTGTCGGTCGCTGACGACAACACCTAGACTCCGATGGTCATGCCCGCCCCGCCTTCCCACGCGTCCATCGTCATCGTCGGTGGCGGCATCATCGGCCTGAGCCTCGCCTACCACCTGGCGCGACGGGGCCGTGAAGGCGTGGTACTTCTGGAGCGCCGGCAATTCACGTGCGGCACCACCTGGCACGCCGCTGGCCTCGTGCGCTCTGCCGCTCCGTACCCTGCGCTCGCCGCGATTCTTGCCGATTCGGCGCGCCTCTACGCCGAACTGGAGTCCGAGACCGGCCAAGCGACCGGATTCCGCCAGACCGGCTCGATCTACACCGCCAGCAACGCGGAACGCTGGGCCGAGTTGCAACGCGCGGCCGCAAGCGCGCGTGCCCTGGGAGCCGAAGTGGAGCTTTGCACGCCGGATGACCTCAAGTGTGTCTGGCCGCTCCTCCGTGTGGACGATCTGATTGGTGGGAGTTTCTTTGCTGGCGATGGCCAGACCAATCCCGCCGACACTGCTGCCGCCCTCGCCAAGGGCGCTCGGCAGGCCGGCGCGCAACTGCTGGAAAACGTGACGGTCACCGGGATTCGCACGGCTGACGGCCGCGTCACCGGCATCGAGACGGAGGCCGGCGCGATCGCGACGGACTGCGTCGCCAACTGTGCCGGCATGTGGGCACGCCAGATCGGACTCATGGCCGGCACCGCCGTGCCGCTGCACGCGGCTGAACACTTCTATGTCGTGACGGAACCGAAGCCGGATATTGTGCCCGGTCTCCCGGTCATGCGTGACCAGGACGGCTCCATCTATTTCAAGGAGGACGCCGGCAAACTGCTGATCGGGGCCTTCGAGCCGGTCGCCAAGCCATGGGGCATGGATGGCATTCCGGACGATTTCTGTTTCGACCAGCTGCCCGACGACTGGGACCATTTCGAGCCGATGCTGGAAGCGGCACTGCACCGTATTCCGGCGCTCCACGACATCGGCATCCGCACGTTCTTCAACGGGCCGGAGAGCTTCACGCCCGATCAGGCGTTTCATCTTGGCCCCGCCGGCAACGTCGAGGGCTTTTGGATCGCCGCCGGCTTCAATTCGATCGGAATCCAAGCGGCAGGGGGCGTTGGCCAACGGCTCGCTGAATGGATCGAGGAAGGCGTGCCTCCCTGCGACCTCTCGGCCTTCGACCCGCGCCGCATGCAGCCGTTCCAGAACGCCAAGTCCTACCTGAAGACCCGCGTCAGTGAGGCGCTCGGGCTGCTCTATGCCATGCACTGGCCCTACCGTCAGTTCGAGACCGCGCGTGACCAGCGACAATCTCCCGTGCACGAGGTGCTGGCTCAGGCCGGCGCGTGTTTCGGCGAGGTCGCCGGCTGGGAACGCGCCAATTGGTTTGCGTCGCCCGGTCAAGAACCGGCCTACGTCTACAGCTACGGTCGCCAGAACTGGTTCGGGGCAAGCGCCGCCGAACATCGTCGCGTCCGCGAAGCCACCGGCGTCTTCGACCTCACGTCCTTCGGCAAGTTTCTCGTGGAAGGTCCGGATGCCGAGGCGCTGCTTCAATGGGTTTCCGCGAATGACGTGGGCGGCCCGCCCGGCAGCGTCATCTACACGCAATGGCTGAATGCCGCTGCCGGCATCGAGGCGGACCTCACGGTCACCCGCCTGACCGACACGCGGTACTTGGTCGTGTCCGCGGCCGCCACGGCGGCACGCGATCTCGCCCGGCTGCGCGCGGAGGCGCGAGACCGGCGCGTGGAAATCATCGACGCGACCGAATCCTGGGCGGTGTTTGCCGTGATGGGGCCCGGGTCGCGCGCGCTGCTGCAGCCGCTGACGTCGGCCGATCTTGCGGGTCCGGCGTTTCCCTTTGCCGCTTCGCGGAAGATCGAATTGGCAGGGGTGCCCGTCCGCGCATCGCGAATCAGCTACGTCGGCGAACTTGGCTGGGAACTCTACGTGCCATGGAATGAAGCCGAGCGCGTATTCGCGGCGCTACGGGAGGTCGGTGCGACGCAAGCGGGCATGCATGCGCTCGACAGCCTGCGCATCGAGAAGGCTTACCGTCACTGGGGTCACGACATCGCTCCGTCCGACACTCCGCTCGAGGCCGGCCTCGGATTTGCGGTGAAGCCCGATGCGAAAGAGTTCCTCGGACGCGACGCTTACCTCCGCGCCCGGGACGCCCGTCCCACCCGGAGAATGATGCAGTTTCGGTTGCGGGATCCGGAGCCCCTGTTGTTTGGCCACGAGCCGATCCTCGCGGATGGCCGGACGGCGGGCACGCTCACCTCCGGAAGCTACGGGCACACGCTGGGCGGCGCCGTGGGCTTGGGCTACGTCCCCGCAGAGATGCTCGACGCCACGGACTTCGCCATCAACGTCGCTGGCACGATCGTCCTCGCGGACGCCTCCCTCCGCCCCCTGTACGATCCGGCCGGCACCAGAATGCGCGATACCTGACCCACCGCTCCCCTGCTTGGAAGGGGGCAGGTATCTGATGACGTGCCGCCGCGGGCGGGCCGTGACTCGTGCGACATTCAGGAGCGCGGAACCGGATTCCGGCCAGGTAACGGGACCACGCCTGGCACTTCAACCATGACACCATGCGCAACCTCACGTCCCGGATCGTCGACCGTCCCGTCCTACATGTGGAGCAGTCCGAGGGGCAGGTCACCTTCTCCCTGGGCGCACTGAGAGCCGGTGAGATCCCATGGCGTCAGACAGTGTTTCGGGATGTCGAACACCTGCAATTCCAACGAGTTGCAGTGATCCCGGTTCGTCGATTGCAGCGATTGTGAGCGTCCCCTATGGTCGTCGCGAGCCGGTCGGGAGCGAAACTGAACATGAACATTGCGGCCTTGAAGGAAAAGCTTGCTGCTGACGGATTCCGGGAGATCGACGTCCTGGAATGGGAAGCGGACAGGTTCAACGAGACGCACAGTCATCCATACACGGCACGCGCATACATATTGTCCGGCACGCTTACGGTGGACTGTGGCACCGAAGCCACGACTTGCGGAAAAGGCGACGAGTTCACCCTCGAGCCCAATATCCCGCATACGGAACGCGCTGGTCCGGAGGGCGTGAAATTCGTATTCGGCATTAAGCGCTAGTCATTGGAGCCGCCCGGCAGGCGGGCACGAACCGGGGAACTGTTCTGACTGGCCCCGATGGATCGGTCCAGTCGACCGGGGCTAATCGGCGTTCCGCGATCAGAATTCCGGATCAGCACCAGTCGACGCCCGGTCCACGAAGTCCATCCAACCCTCGCCGCGGAGGGTCTCGTTCGCCGGGAAACGCTCAGCGTGGGGTCGCTGGCGGACGCCCGGCCCCGCGCAGGAGATCCGGGACGCCGAGTTGCAACGCGGCCGCCCGGAGGTCATGCAGGGTGGTGTCGTTCAGTGGAATGCCGGCGTCCCGGTAGCTGGCGGCCGTCCGCGCCTCGAGGCCGCCAGGCGCGAACAGCGCCTCGATGCCCTCGGCGCGGCGCGACGTCAGGATTTGCTTGACAACCAGGTCCATACGGGACTTGAACCTGCCGACATCTTCGAAGAACGCGACGTTGATCGCTAGGTAGAACTGTCCATCGGCACCGGCAATGGCGCCATCCACCATGTTGCCCGATTCGGTCCCGTAGCCTGCACCTGAGAGCAGGCTCGACAGGATGCCCATGCATACGGCGAGCCCGAGGCCCTTGAAGGCGCCAATCGGCTGGATCAAGCCTTCAAGGGCAGCTGCGGGATCGGTGGTTGGCCGGCCCTCCCGGTCGAAGGCCCAGTCACCGGGGATGGGTTGACCTTTCTGCTGGTGGACCCTGATCTTGCCGTGAGCGGTCGCACCCAGCGCAATGTCGAGCACGACGGGTCCTTCCCCGCCCGATGGGATGCCGATGCCAATCGGATTGAGCCCAATGATCTTGTCGGTCCCACCCCAGGGAGCCATGGTGGGCAGGGCATTGGTCGTGGCGAAGCCGATCATGTCCTGATCAATGGCCATGCGGACATAGAAGTCCATGGTCCCGGCGTGGTTGCTTCCGCCCACGGCTGCGGCGGCCACCCCGGACGTGCGGGCGCACTCGATCGCCTGGCGCATCGCGAAGGCACCGCCGATCTGGCCCATGCTGTTGTCGCCATCCACGACGATGGCGCTGCCCGCCTGCCTGATGATCCGCGGCCGGCCCCGTGGGTTCACGCCGTCCCGGGTCAACTTCCGAACGTAATCCGGCACGCGCAGCACGCCGTGGGAGTGGATGCCCCGCAGGTCCGCCTGTACCAGGGAAGCCGCCAGCAACGCGGCGTCGTGCTCGGACATGCCGCAGGCGACGAAGATCGCCGCAGTCTGTTCCGCCAGGAGTCCATCGGCGATGCGCCGCTCACCTTCGGTGCCGGGGTATCGCGCCATCGCGTTCTCCCGCCAATTCAGCAATACGGCGAGAATACCGCCGCCACTACTGACGACATTCCGCCGGTCGCCGAGCGTCGGCACCATGGCTGGCGGGATGGCTGCGTCGCCCTCGGCTCTGCCGCCAGACACCCTCCCCAACGCCGAACCCGGCTGACGGCAGCCTGGAGGCCTGGGGTTTCGGCAACACGGGATCCCAACGGCCGCTGGCCGACGATTTCCCCACTGGCGTTGCTCCCCGGGGTCGGCACGCGGATTCGCTTCACCCTGATCGCGGGTGGCGTATCCTCCCCGCTTGCTGGCGGCGGCCTGCTGTAGCGAAACGGGCGCGTTCGGGCCATGCCGGCCTGGCCGCGTTGGGAAATACGCTCGGAGCAATGCGTCGCGGCCTTGGAGGAAGCAGGCGCAGGCAATGCACGTGTCGACAGGAACGTCTTGCAGTGGCAGCACGCGCACCGCGGAGGTGCACCGGGTGCCGCCGGAGTTCGGCGAGTTTGGCGGTCGACAGCCGAGCTCCTGCGCCCGCGGGAAGATATTGAACCCGACCGTTGCAGGCGGTTTCGGGCTCGTTCAGGTTGGCGACTGAATGCCCATCCGACTGACCTATGGCTCGCGGCAACAATTCCGTTGCCGCCATCACGACATAACAGTACTCGGTCGGGTTCTGAATGCTGCCTTCCCCGTCGAGGCGGCCGAGTTCGCTCTCAACGCCGGCTCTCCGCGCAACCTCTACGTCGAGCAGGAGGCCGACCGGAACATTGACTGGCTACACGGATACAAGCCGTCTCCGGCGGAGCTGCGCTGCCGGGACCAGGGAGAGTTCTGCATTGAAGTACCCTCCACGGACAGTGACTTGGCAACCGGCGAGAACGGACTCGCCATCACGGTTAGGGACGGCGCCGGGACACTCCACACATCGGAGATGACATTCACATGGTCGCCCGACCCCGTGCCCATGCCGCTGGACCTGCGGGATCTGACGCCCTTTCGGTCAGTCCAAGAGATTGGCCAGGTCATCAACGGTGCATTCGATCTGGATCCCGAGGCAAATTTGATCCGTTCCCGAGGGCCGGTGGCACCGGATGCCCTGCTGCTGCTGGGCTCCCAGCACAGTAACCAAGAGGCGACCTACCGGGTCCGCTTCACAGAAACCGCAGGCGCCAAATGGCTGGGATTATCCGATTTCTTTGCCGGGCTCACGGAGGGTGAGCCGCAACGAGGCATCAAGGTGGGCTGGTGCAGCGCGGGTATGGCGGCCCTTAGTCCGACGGACGGCGGCCGTTCGTTTTTGGCTTGGGGCGACCATTCGGGTGATCCACGAGAATGGGCCGTCGCCACCGATCCGGCAGCGCCGGTCGCGGTTGAGCGGGATTCTGCCTACCGGGTACGCCACCAGTCTTGTCATCACGGTGGCATCGGCCGAGTTCGCTATCGGATCTGGCCGGAAGGAAGCCCAGAGCCTGACGACTGGCTGTGCGTGGAAGAAGACCGACACGTCCCGCCAGAACTACCACGCAACCAGCAGGGCGCATTCGGATTATTTCAACACATGGGTCACCCCATCGAGTGGTCGGACATCCTCGTTCGGGCGCATGACCCCGCCCCCGGCGACCTGCCCGGTGCTAACCCGACCATCGCCCGGTTGCCGTTCCTGCGACGGGAGCGGCCCGGTGCTTTTTGAAGTATGGGCCCGCTTTCTGGCTTTCGGACTATCCGACACTCGAAGATAATCCGACAGTCCGAAGGGGCATGCCAGTGGTCGCGCTGGCCAAATCGGCACGCAGGCTCGGTGTCTGCCGAGGGGCCGGGCTTCCCTGGGCGGTGCGTGTCGGAACGCTGACGTCGGCACTGCCGAGTGCCAGACAGTGGTTGACCTGATTGCTTCGTTCGGTTCCCAACGGATCTACGGATGCCAGCAGGGGCACGCGCGGAATTTCTTCATGGTTGGAAGAAGCGAAGCACAGGTCCAGTGATACGGTGTCATCGGGGCACGGTGGTCCGGGAGCGACAGATCCACGCCGGAATCAGATGGAGTACGTTGAGGTGAAAACGACATGACCGTCGACCTCGCACCGTTCCGTGTCGATGTGCCGCAGGATGCGATCGCAGATCTACGCAAACGCTTGAGTCGCACGCGTTGGCCCGACCAAATCGACGGGTACGGATGGCAGCAGGGCGCGGAGCTCCATGCCGTTCAACGCTACGCGTCCTACTGGGCGAACGGGTACGACTGGCGGGCAGCGGAAGCTGATCTCAACCGGCTTTCCCACTTCACCGCACATGTGGCCGGGTTGCGACTGCATTTCGTGCACGAGCGTTCGCCCCATGCACGTGCCGTTCCACTCCTCATCCTGCACGGATGGCCGGGTTCATTCTTCGAGTTCCACAAGCTCATCGAGATGCTGACCCGCCCGGAACTGCACGGAGGCGATCCCGCAGACGCCTTTCACGTCATTGCCCCGTCTCTTCCGGGTTTCGCGTTCTCGGAACGACCGCACGAGCCTGGGATGCACCCGAGTGCGATCGCCGAAATCATGCACACGCTGATGCACGATGTGCTCAGCTACAAGCGCTACGCCGCGCAGGGCGGCGACTGGGGTGCGCTCGTCGCTTCAGGGATAGCGTTGCGGTATCCCAAGTCGGTCGTGGGGTTGCACCTGAACATGCAGGGCTACCGGGCGAAGACCGGTGGCGATGCCCGGCCCCTCGACGACGAGGAGAAGAAGTGGCTGGGCGATGCGCGCGCGATGTTTGCCGAGGACATGGCCTACTTCGCGATCCAGGGCACGCGCCCGACGTCGCTCGGCTACGGCTTGCACGATTCACCGGCCGGGCTCCTCGGCTGGTTCCTGGAAAAGTTCACCGCCTGGACCGATTGCGACGGGGTGCTAGAGAACGCGGTCACACGCGACGAGTTCCTGACGAACCTGATGCTCTATTGGGCGACGGGAAGCATCGCCTCCGCCGCGCGCATTTACTACGAGCACTTGCACACCGGCGACCGCGCGATACTCCCGGCTGGCCAACGGGTCGAGGTCCCGACTGCCATGGCGGTATTTCCCCGGGAGCTTCTGATCGGACCGCGCCAGTGGGTGGATCGGGCGTACAACATCGTCCGCTGGACGGAGATGCCGAGGGGCGGGCACTTTGCGGCGCTCGAGCAGCCGGAGCTTCTCGCCGCGGACATCCGGGCATTCTTCAGTGGCCGGTTCTCGTAGGCTCCTTCCGGAATTGGCGCCGCCCGTCCCTGACGGGACACTTCACCCGCGTAGGGCGTGACACGGATCTTGGAAGTGAGTTTGGGTGAGGGGGCGGCGGCTCCAAGCTGTCCGTCGCCCGCAGACGCTGTTGGCGGACATTGAAGGAATATCGTCAACACTTGGAAATCGATTCGCGCTGGCGGGTGGCAGTCCATTGTGGCGAGGCAAGCGCGCGCCTAGGATTTCGCCGCTGTTGACGGTTGCGGGTGACCCGCCATGAACCAGATTTCGCCTCCAGGGACGGCACCGACCAGGGCCGAGCACGCCAAGCGCACGACGACCTATCTTCGCGCCGGGGAGGAACGCGCCCGCGGGCTTGCCAATCGCGGACCGATCCGGTTCGGCGCCGACGGCAGCCTGCATCCCGACATCCTGAAGGCTTACTGGAAGCACGGTTTCTACGTGTTCCGAAGCGTGGTGGGCGAAGCGGAGCTGGAGGAGCTTCGACGCGACGCTGACATGATGATCGAGCGCGCGCCCATGCGTCCGGGCGCCGATCTCGACAGGCACGGCCGCCCGGCCCTCGGGCGGGACTATGCCCGCGAGCCCTACACGCTGGTGAAGCCGCTCTCCGACCCCTGGGGCGGCACGGACCAGCTCAACGGCCGGCATCCGCACCAAATGGTCCAGCCGCAGCCCGACGCCGATGCGCCGGAATATGTGGTCTTCCTGATGTACGGCATGTGCCAGGCGATGCCGTCGGCGCTCCGGGTGTATGGCCATCCGCACCTCTTGACCGTGGCGGAAGCGATCAACGGGACGGACTTCGTCCCCTACAACGACGCGATCTTCGTCAAGCAAGCAGGCGTCGGCGGCTCCGTCGCATGGCACCAGGACGGCGTCACCCACTGGGAATCGTCCGATTGGGACGAGGGCATCCACGGCTTCAACTTCCAACTGCAGCTGTATCCGACGACGCCCGCCAATTGCCTCTGGGTCGTGCCAGGCACCCACAAGCAAGGACGGATCAACATCAGGCGGCGGGTCGCGGAGAACGGCGGCGATGAAAAACTGCCGGACGCCGTGCCGCTCGTCTGCGAGCCCGGCGACGTCACGATCGTCAATCGTCAAATGTTGCACGGCTCTTTCGCGAACAGCTCGCCCGACAAGCGCATCTCGATCACCATGGGCTTCCACCGCCGCCGGTCGGTTCTGGGCCAGCGGGGCAAGCTCAAGATGGGTGCCGATCAGGTCTACGACGAGCAGCGCATCTTCGACCGCTCAGCCGTGATCCAGGTCGCCATCGACGCGCGGCGGCAGCGCTTTCCCGAAGAAACGCCTTTCCGCTACCGCCCCTTTGCGGGGCAGGAGGACCGGTTCCGCTACAACGACGAGACCTACGAGCGGGTCCTCCGGGACTACAACACGAAGGACCTGGCGATCTGACGCCCGCGCGCGGAAGCGCGGACAAGCAGGCACGAGCATCGCCGCAATGTGCGACTTCCTCTGTCGTGGCGCCCAGGGAACCCCATGAAGGCGAGCAATCGAACGCGCACGGGCTCGCAGGGCCAGTTGTGTCGATGCATCAGCCCGCAAGTTGGGCTTGAGCACCAAGCCTATCTGGCTTAGGGAACCGCAAGCGATTGGAACTAAGTCTGTCTGCCAACGCATGGAGGCCCCGTTGCTGCCCGCCGACGCAACCATACGGCGAGCGCCGTGACGTCGTCAGTCTCGTGCCCCGGGGTTTCGGTTTCAGAACTTCCGGTGAGATTTCGCGCCGTAGCTGCAGTCAACCGCCTTGGTTCCGCCGGCATGGGCCCCGCGATCGTCTTAGCGAGAGCGCATGTGGTGCACACCGCGTCGATGATTTCGCCCAACCGCTGAACCCCAATTGACGGAGCACCGGCGCTGCAGTTCTTCGAAGCCTGCACCACGTTCTTCGACGAAGCGAGCTCTGCCGCCCGCTCTCGAGTATGAACCACGGCAAGCGCAATAAGGCCTCACCCGAGCTGGTCGAATAGACTTGGCTTGAGGTCGCTGCTCGCTGACATGCGACTGGCCCACATGACAATCCGCACACCCACGAGCGAATTGGTGAACCCACGATGAGACAAATTCTCGCAGCGCTTGCCGCAACCGCAACGCTCGCGGCGGGGCACGTGAATGCCGACACGCTGGCCCCCGCCCCGCAGATCATCGCCGAGTACGACCGCAGCTTCATCGAGCGCTTCGGCGCCCAGACGTTTGGCGAGATGCTCGACACGGGCATCATCCGCTATTTCTTCACCGGCGGGCGCGACCTGCTCATCCTGGTCAACGGGCGGCCCTACGCAACGACCGCGGCCAGCCTAGACACCCTCCCGCTCTCGGCGGTCGAGCGCATCGAGGTGCTGCGGGCCGAGAGCCTGGGGATACACGGCGGCCATGCCGCGGTACGTGGCGCATTCAACCTCGTGCTGCGGAACGATCTGGACGGCTTCGACGTGCGCGCCGTCACCCGGATGCCGAGTCGCGACGGCGGCGCCGCGCGCCAGGGCGGCGTCGTATGGGGAGGCGCGATCGGTGATGGCGGACACTTGACCGTCGGCGTCGACATCCTCGACCGCCAGGAGATTGCCGGCAGGACCCGCGAGCACAGCCGCTCCGAGTGGACGGAGGGCGGAAGCTTCGCGGACGCGAAGAACGTGAGCATCGGCGGCAACACCGTCTACATCTACAACCGAAACACAGAGGAACTGAGATCCATCTCGCTCGGCATGTGCGACCAGGCGCTTGGCTACACCGGCCCGCTCAGCAACCCTTCGGGGATTGAATCGGGTGACAAGGGCTGCGGGTTTGCCTACGGCAATCTTTGGTGGGACAGCCCGAGCTACGACCAGAGGAACGCGATCCTGAACCTCAACCACCCGATTGGAGAGCGTGCCGAGCTCCACGCGGACGCCAACGTCACGCACGGACGCGGGGCGTTCCGTTACGCACCATCGATCGATGTTTTCTCCGTCGCCCCAAGCGAGAAACTGCTCGACGCGATCAATGAATCGGCACGCCAGGCCGACCCGGCGTTCGAGGCGACGAGCGAGAACATTTTCTCGGTCGGGCACCGTTTCATCGGCCACGGCAACCGAGATTGGAATTGGGACACCAAGGCGTACGACGCCTCGGCGAGCATCAGGGGCCGGCTCACCGAAAGCCTCGGTTACGACGCCCGCGTCGAAGCCTCCAAGTACGACGGCTCGCTGTCGGGCGACACCTTCGTGGACGCCGAAACCATCAGGCACGAGATCGCGGCCGGAAGATACGACCTGACGAATCCGCTGTCGGTGAAACCGGACCACCTGGAAGCGATCGAGAGGAGCAGCCTGCGCGAGGAGGAGGACACGGGCTCGAGGTATCTGGGCGCGCGTCTCGCGCTCAAGGGCGCTGGGCCGAGCGTCGGCGGGCGCACCGCGGCATGGACCGCGGGGGTCGAACTTGGCAGCGCGGAAGCGCACCGACTGCTGGCGTTCCGGGCTAGCGATGGCCGGACCCGCGACGTGAACGGGGTGCTCGGGTCGGGCGGCACCAGCTACGCCGGCGAGCGCGATGCGGCGGCAGCCTTCGCCGAGGTGTCCCTGCCGCTCGCCGACGCCGTGGACGTGAGAGCCGCAGCACGGGCCGACGAGTTGGATGACGTCGGCGGGCTGCGCGCGTGGCGCCTCGGAGCCGAGTACCGCCCGAGCGACATCATCACACTGCGCGGCTCGTGGAGCGCTGGCGAGGGGGCACCCTCCATGTACCACCTGCACAGCACCGCGGCGCAGGACCACCCCTATGTCCGTTGCATTCCGGAGAGCGGGCCGCCGCCGCGCACGTGCGACACGGCGAACTACCGGCAGGTGACGCGCCGCACGACCGGCAACCCCGAACTCAAGCCGTCGGGATCGGAGAGGCACTCCATTGGCGCGGAAGCCCGAAAAGGTCCGTTCTACCTCGTCGTCGACTGGTACCGACTCACGGCTTCGGATCTGGCTGGGCAACACGATGCGACTTGGGCAATGCTGAATCGCCCCGAATGCCCGCCGGGCGGCGGCAGCAACTGCATCGAGCGCGCAGCCGGAGACATCTCCATCCACGACAGTTTCGCCAACATCGTCAGTAACGAGATTTCGGGAATCAACACCCGGTTCGGGGCGGGCACAGAAACCGGCTGGGGCTTCATCGCCGTGCGCGGGTTCTGGCGTTACGTCACCGACAGCGAGGAGCACATCGCCGGCGAAGAGCAGCGGTTACCGCTCCCGCGCAATGCGGTGCGTATCGTGACCTCGGCTGGACGCGGAGGACTTACGGTTTCCTGGGCCTTGAACTACCGCGACGAGATTGAGAGTCAGTTGGGCGACGGACAGTTCAGTTCCTGGACTGGCCACGATGTGACGCTCGACTGGAAGAAGCCGCTGGGGCTCGAAAACATGCGGCTAACCACAGGTGTGTACAACGTCACCGACACGAAGCTCTCTACGAACACCGCGCATCCCTCCGCGACCGACGGGCCGCGTGCGGCCGGCTGGGGACGCACCTTCTTTGCAACCCTCAACACGCGCTTCTGAGGTCGTGCACGAAGGACAAATGCATCGCGTGTATCGACCAAGCGTCGAGTGCACACACTGCCGCCATGCGGGGCCGTGTCGTGTCGCTGCCGGAGACATGGGCGTTGAATGGGGTCGGGCCGGACTTCCGGATCGTCAATCACTGCCTCGGCGAGATTGACCACCAACTGCTTCGTCCCGGGCATGCGCTCGCGATGAACCTGACCCAAGTGTCCGGTCCCGGTTGAGCGCCTGCGCGTTGACGGTCTCTAGGTCGGACGCCGCGGGGGGCACCGCGAACGCGAATCTTGTTGTCAATCAACCGCTGTTTGCATTGGAACCGACCGCATTGCCGCTTGCCACTTCCGGATGTGACGTGGCGTCGCGTTGATCCGCAACGGGCGGTTGTGCCGCTGGCCAAGGGCTTGGACGCGTTGTTGTCCAGCGCGGCCCCTGGGGCGGGCTTCGGCGCGACGAGGCGGCAATGACGCTGGAAACCGACGCCTTCCTGGACGATTCTGGAGACCGCACGCTGCCGACAATCATTGCGGCGCGGTCCCAGCCGGCGCGACCGCCGGAACGACAGTTGGCCCTGCGCGGTCCGGCACCGCAACCGGAAACGCGTCCCTACGGGCCGGGAACCAGCCATGAGCAACGACCAACTCTCCTACCTCTCGGCAACTGAAGCCGCCGCTCTCGTCCGCGACGGCTCGCTGTCGCCGGTCGAACTCGTGATGAACGCGCTCGAGCGCATCGAGGAGGTCAACCCGACGCTCAACTGCTTCTGCTTCACGTATCCGTCGGATGCCATCGAGCAGGCGCGCGCGGCGGAACGAGCGCTCGCGGCGGGCGATCAGGTGGGCCCGTTGCACGGGGTGCCCATCGCCATCAAGGACCTCACTCCCACCAAGGGCAAGACGACCACCTTCGGCTCCCACGCCTACAGGGACTGGGTGCCCGATTTCGACGCGCTGGTCGTGCAGAATCTGTGTGCGGCCGGTGCCATCATGGTGGGCAAGACAACGACGCCCGAGTTCGCATTCTCCAGCCTTACCGACAGCCCGCTGTGGGGGATCACCCGCAACCCGTGGAACCCGGACCACACGCCGGGCGGGTCGTCGGGCGGCTCTGCCGCCGCCGTGGTGGCGGGCTGCGTGCCGCTTGCGGAAGGCTCGGACGCCGGCGGCTCGGTGCGGATCCCCGCCTCGCACAGCGGCTGCGTGGGAATGAAGCCGAGCTCGGGCCGGATCCCCTTCGAGTTCCTGCCGACCCAGTTCGACTACATGTGCTGCCACGGCCCCCTCTCACGCACCGTGGCGGACGCAGCGCTGTTCCTGAAGCTGTGCCAGGGGCCGGATGAGCGCGACCTCAACTCGCTCGCGCCGGCGCTGGCAATTGACGTGCCGCCGCCGAGCGACGTGCGCGGCCTGCGACTCGCGCTCTCGACCGACCTCGGCTACTACCGGGTCGACCCGGACGTAGCGGCAAACACCCGCGCCGCCGCCGCCGCCCTCGCGCAGGCGGGCGCAGAGGTTGAGCCCGTCGAGCTCGGCTGGAGCAGGGCTTTCAACGACGCGTGGCTGGCCTACTGGAGTGTGTTCCAGGCCACGCATTTCGGCCAGCACCTAGAGCGCTGGCAGGACCTGATGCACCCCTCCGTAGTCGCGGCAATGGAGGAGGCCCGGGCGATGAGCGCGGTCGAACTCATGAAGACGGAGACGATCTACACCGATGCCTGGAACGCGCTGCGGCCGATCCTCGAGCGCTGTGACGCGCTGCTCTGCCCGACGGAATCAATCCCGGCGCCCCCAGTCGACTACGACGAGCTCGGCTCCATGGGTGACACCGACGACGGCCGGCACATGGGCATGGACATGACCATGCAGTTCAACGCGCTCAAGCTGCCTGCGCTCTCCGTTCCCTCAGGCTTCTCGTCTCAGGGGCTGCCCACGGGCCTGCAGATCGTCGGCCGCCGCTTCGACGATGTGACGGTGCTCCGCATCGGCGCCGCGCTGGAGGAGGCCTGCCCCTGGCGCCAGCACCGACCGAGCCTGTGACGGACGACCCGCATGGGACCAATCCGAGAACGGGCGTGTGCAGGGAACCGAACACCATCCGTGCCACGGGAGCACTGGGAAATCTGGCCAGACATCTTGGCAACGCGAGCCAAGCCTGCAAGATGTTAGGCCAGTCGCGTGCGCCCAAGTGATTCGGTGCTGCTGTCGCAATCCTGCCCAACTGCCATCACGGTGAACCCGATCGAATGACGAACGGAACTGAAACCCTCATCCGGCTCCTGAGCACCGTCGGCCTCGGATCGTGGGTGGTGCAAGTGTTCGTGGTGGTCCTTGCGACTGCCCTGCTCGCGTTCGCCTCGAGCCGCCTGGTGGCACGGTTGCATCCAACGCTCAAGCGCACTCCCAGCGTGTGGGATGAGAGCCTCGTCGAAGCGATCGGCCCGCCCTTGCGCGTGTTCCTCTGGGTCGCAGGCATCGCGTTCGCGATCGAAATCATCCAGAACGAGGTCGGGGCCACCATTTTCGAAGCAGTCGACCCGATCCGGGACGTGGGCCTCATCGCCGCGGTCGCATGGTTCCCGGTACGGTTCATTCGTATCGCTGAAGTCAATTTCATTGCAGATCGGGAAGTCAAGGGCGAAGAGGTCGACCGGGCCACCCTCGATGCAATCGTCAAGTTGCTCCGGCTCTCCGTGATGATCACCGCCTTCCTGGTGGCTTTGCAGACCCTCGGGTTCAGCATCTCCGGCGTGCTTGCCTTCGGCGGCATCGGCGGAATCGCGGTTGGTTTCGCGGCAAAGGACCTGCTCGCGAACTTCTTCGGCGGGCTGATGATCTACCTTGACCGTCCCTTCGCGATCGGAGACTGGATTCGCTCGCCTGACCGCCAGATCGAAGGCACCGTGGAACGGATTGGATGGCGCCTGACGGTGATCCGTGGTTTCGACACCCGGCCGCTGTACATCCCCAATAGCGCGTTCGCCAACATCGCAGTGGAAAATCCCTCCCGCATGCGGAACCGCCGCATCTACGAAACCATCGGCATCCGCTATGACGATGTCACAAGGATGGGAGCCATCGTGGCCGACGTCGAGGCAATGCTGCGCACGCACGCCGATATCGACGCCGACAAGTTCCTGATGGTCAACTTCGACGCCTTCGCCCCGTCCTCGCTCGACTTCTTCATCTATTGCTACACGCGCACGACCGACTGGGCGCAGTACCATCAAGTAAAGCAGGACGTGTTGCTGCGCATCGCCGAGGTCATCGCCCGCCACGGCGCGGAAATCGCGTTCCCGACGTCCACCGTGCACCTTGCCGGGGACACCCTTCAGGCAGGCGAGAGTGCGGCGGGCTCCCGCAGCCGGGAAGAGCCACCCCCCGACGCTGGCTGATGCGCCGGTTGCTCTAGTTGAACGCCATTGACCGCGTTCTGCAATCCGTTCAGCACGCTCCACGATCGGTCCGTCCCCCTCCTTGCCCGGAAACAAGGAGACCCCTGGATTCGTTCGCCACAGCACCCAGCCTGTCGGGGAGAATCACCGCGATCGGTTTCGCGACGCTCGCCGCCTGCTGACCGCCTGGCATGGGTTCTGCCGAAGGCATCTGACAGAACGCGAATTCCCTCGCGTCGAGCATGAGACCGCCGCCGTGGCCGCGTGGGGGTGTTTCTTCACAATCGATACGAGGTTGGCCTTTGGCCGTTCGACATCGTTTTCTTTGTGCCGGCCACGGTGGGAAGGCCTCCAGGTCACCGAGAGCTCTGTTGGGAGCTATATGTTGGACTATGATTCTCGTGCACCAGCCCTGTTCGCCGACTTGCAAATAAGCTCAAGATCCAGAACAGCCAGCCCTCCGCCATCACGGGCATTAGCCATCTGTGGCCCAGTTGCGACCAATGACTGATTCGGCACCAATCGTCACGATTTTCGGCGCGGCCGGGTTCGTCGGGCGCGCGGTGGTCCGATGCTTTGCCAGAGCCGGTTGGCGGGTGCGGGCTGGCACCCGCAGACCTCAGCAAGCCAAATTCCTCCGGACACTCGGCGAGTTGGGCCAAGTCGTGCCTGTCACCGCCGATGTGCGTCTGCCCTCGACCCTGCTGCCAGTGGTCCAAGGCTCCCGAGCGGTCGTAAATCTCGCAGGAATCCTCGCGCCAACAGGGAAGCAGACCTTTGCAGCCGTGCATGTCGACGGCGCTGCGAATGCCGCCAACGCGGCCGCCGCCGCAGGCGCAACGAGCTTCGTCCACGTTTCCGCCATCGGCGCAGACCCTTCCGCGCGATCGGACTACGCGCGAACCAAGGGATTGGCGGAACTGCGAGCGCTGGAACGCTTCGCCGCCACTTCGGTGTTGAGGCCCGGCATCGTGTTCGGTCCCGAGGATCAATTCTTCAACCGGTTTGCAGCGGTCATGCGAATTGCGCCGGCAATGCCGGTACCTGGCGGAGGTCTTGTCCGATTGCAGCCGGTTTACGTAAACGATGTTGCGGAAGCCATATTCCGAGCTGCGACGATGGCCGAGGCGGCCGGCCAGACCTATGAGCTGGGTGGGCCAAGTGCGCGTTCACTGATCGACATCCTTCGATGGATTCGTGAACAGGTGAGCCGCCACTGTGCACTGGTTCCGATCCCGTTCGCCCTGCTTTGGCCACCGGCCCTGCTGATGGAATGCCTGCCGAGCCCGCCATTGACCCGAGACCAGCTCCGCCTGCTCGCCAGAGACAACGTTGTGTCCGACGGCGCGGGCACGCTCTCGGACCTCGGCATAGAACCGACCGCGTACGAGGGTATTGCCCCGGCGTATCTCGAGCGTTTCCGACCGGGGGGCAAGTCGGCGGGCTGACGGCACGTCACATCTCGATGGGCCTGAAGGGGCTATTGCGCGGCGGCTGAGCGCTGCAAGAAAATGCGCCCAAGGGCGCGGTTTCCGGCCGCCCGTGTATGCGAGATCCGACTTGTCGGCCTGGCCGCACGAAGCTGCAAACGACTAAAGTGAAGCCGACCGCCGGCGTCGGATCCGGACGGGAGTTCTCCGTGTGCAACCTCTACGCCAATACGATGCCGCAGGAGGCGATGCGGCGTCTCTTTGAGGCCATCGATCGACTGGGCAACCTGCCATCGCTTACGGCTATCTTTCCGGACGCCGACGTACCCATCGTGCGCTTGGGGCAAGGCGGTCGCCGCGAACTGGTCTCGGCACGATGGGGATGGACACGGACCGCCCGCAGCTGGGTCACCAACGCCAGGAACCTGGAGCGGAGTTGGCGAGTCATCCAGAACGTGGAGCAGCGGTGCCTGGTTCCGGCCACCGCCTTCGCCGAGTACCACCCCACTGCGACCATCCCGGGCGCCCACGGTAGACCGATCAAGGCTGCCGCGTGGTTTCGCCTGACCGGTCCGACCGAGCGACCTCCGTTCGCGTTCCCCGGATTCTGGCGTCCATGGGACTGGAAGACTGACGGTATGCGCCGCACGAGCGATCGGGACCTCGCGGCAGACGGCGAGGCAACCCGCGCGATGGTGTTCCTGACCTGCCCGCCTAACGGAGTCGTTCGACCCATTCACCCGAAGGCGATGCCGGTCGTGCTCCATACCGAGGAACAATTCGAGACATGGCTTACTGGCGACGCGGTCAGTGCCGCAAACCTCCAGCGCCCGTTGCCAAATGCGATGCTGGAGATCGCCTTCATCGGCGCGAAGGCCGATGAGATCAGCCCATAAGCTCGCAACGCCGAGGAACGGCAGACAGCGATTGTGCCATATCGTGCAGTTCTGTGCCTAACCCAGCGTGCCGAAGCCTGTCACCTCGGCACAAGCGCGGCGCAAGCTCCGGTAATGCACCGGCCCCGGCCAAGATCAAGCTACGTCGGCCGCCTAAAGACTGTTGCCGCCCGCGCGTCATCAGGAACGACAGAAGCTACTGCTAGCGCAGAATGTTTGCGGAGCGCGTGAAACGCATCCGCGCGTGATGAAGGCCGGCCACTGGTGTCCCGGAACGCTTGCCAGCACGTTTTGACACAATCATGCACGAAAGGCACGAGTGACGGCTCGCTGCGCGATTCCACGAAGCGTCGATGCATGGGACAAACTGCGGCCGGCCGGTGCAACCGGCGTGCAGCCGAAGCCGTCCGGTCGCGCTCAATCACGGAGAAGTTCGTTGACCGAGGTCTTTGCCCTGGTCTGGGCGTCGACCCGCTTCACGATGACAGCGCAGGCGAGTGCGGGACCGGGCCTGCCGTCCGGGAGGGACGCGCCGGGCAGGGTGCCGGGCACTACCACGGCGCCCGCCGGGATCCTTCCACGGACGAATTCACCGGTGGCGCGGTCGACGACCTTGGTCGACTGCCCGACGAATACGCCCATCGACAGCACCGCCCCTTCCTCGACAATCACGCCTTCAGCAACCTCCGAGCGGGCGCCGATGAAGCAATTGTCCTCGATGATGACCGGCTTTGCCTGGACGGGTTCCAGCACGCCGCCGATCCCCACGCCGCCCGAGATGTGGCAGTTTCGCCCGATCTGGGCGCAGCTCCCGACGGTGGCCCAGGTATCGATCATCGTCCCGGCGCCCACGTACGCTCCGACGTTCACGAAACACGGCATCAGGACCGCGGCGGGCGACACGTAAGCGGAATGACGGACCACACTGCCCGGTACCGCGCGAAAACCGGCTTCCTGGAAACGCTCCTCCGTCCACCCGGCGAACTTGGATTCAACCTTGTCCCACCATTGCGCGCCGCCGGCCGCACCGGAAATGGTCGACATCGGCGACAGCCGGAAGGACAGCAGCACGGCTTTCTTTGCCCACTCGTTGACCTTCCATGCACCGGCGCGTTTTTCGGCCACCCGCAGTTCGCCGGCGTCGAGCCTGGCCAGCACTTCGGTCACGGCCTCACGCAGCGGCCCCTGCGTGCTGGCGTCGATCCGATCGCGAATCTCCCAGCCCGACTCGATGGTTGCTTCCAGCGTGGTAGTGGTCATGTGTGAACTCCCCAATCCTGCTCGGCGACCGTCCGCGCCAGGAACCCGACGAGATCATCCACGACGAAATCGAAATCGCGTTCGGTCAGGCCGTCCATCAAGTGTTTCGGCATATCCCCTCGAATCCAGGCGGTGCGCATCCCGAGGTCGGACGCCGGGCGCAGATTCCTCGGAATGTCCTCGAACATCACCGCCTGTTCCGGCGTCACCGCGTGCATTTGGATCAGGCGCCGATACGCCTCCGGCGCAGGCTTGGCCTGAAATTCCGCATCCCGGATCGAAAAGATCGCGTCGATCTGCGCCCTGCAGTCAAGTCGGTCCAGTACCCGCTCCGCATGCTCGGTCGGTGAGTTGGTGAAGACCATCCGACGCCCAGGCAGCACGGCCAGGGCAGCGGCAAGGTCGGGCGATGGTGCGATGGCGGAAAGGTCAAGGTCGTACACGTGGTCGAAGTAGTCCTGGACGTTCACCCCGTGGTGACGGATCAAGCCGACCAGTGTCAGGCCGTAGTCGCGAAAGTACCGGCGTTGCAGCGTCTGGGCCTCATCATCATCGGAGATCGCCAGCCGGTCCTTAAGAAAGCGCCGCATCCGCAGGCCGCTCTGGCGGGTGATCCCGGCCTCGGCCGGATACAGCGTATTGTCGAGATCGAAAATCCAGTACCGCGTGTCTGCGAGCAGCACGCTCACTGGTCGGCGGCCCGGACCATGGTTCCGCCTCCCGCCTTCGTGAATACCTCGACCAGCAGCGTGTGCGCCGTTGTACCATCCAGAATCGTCGCGGCGCCGACGCCCGCCTGCACCGCTTTCATGCACATGCGAACTTTCGGGATCATGCCCCCGGTGACAATGCCGTTATCGATCAGTCGCTGCGCCTCGGCAGCGGTGATGGCCGGCAACAGGTTTCCGTCCACGCCACGCACGCCGGGGACATCCGTCAGGACGTAGAGCCGGGCCGCCTGGACGGCAATGGCAATCTCGCCCGCGACGGTGTCCGCATTGATGTTGAACGTCTCGCCGTCCCGAGACCCCCCGACCGGGGCAATGACCGGGACCACGTCCGACTGACTGAAGAGATCGAGGATCGAGCCGTCCACCTCGACCGGACGACCGACAAAGCCGTAGTCGAGCACGCGCTCGATGGTCGATTCCGGGTCACGCTCAGCCTTGCGGCTCAGCGGTTCAGCATGAAACAAACCGGCATCCTTGCCCGACAAACCCACCGCCCGTCCGCCGGCCTGATTGATATCCGACACGATCTGCTTGTTGATCCGGCCCGACAGCACCATCTCGACGACCTCGGCCGTCTGACGGTCGGTCACCCGAAGACCGTCGACGAACGTGGACTTGATCTTCAGCCGCTCGAGCATGGCGCCGATCTGCGGGCCGCCCCCATGCACCACCACCGGATGAATGCCGACCTGCTTCAGGAGCACGATGTCGCGGGCAAAGGCGGACTGGAGGACCGGATCCCCCATCGCGGCCCCGCCGTACTTGATGACGAATGTGTGGCCGGCGTGCCGCTGGGCGTACGGCAGCGCCTCCGCCAGCGTAGCGGCAACCTGACGTACGTCGTCGGTGGTGGCGGGCGATGAGACCTCAGACATGCGCGCACCCTATTCGGTAACGGCCAAGTCTGCGAGAACCGACCGCACCGCGTCGATCCCGACACCCGATGTCGCAGACGTGACAAGAAGCTGTGGAATCGCCGCCGGATGCGTGGCGACCCGGGCCTCGGTCTCGCGCTGACGCGTTGCGAGCTCGGGTTCCTTGAGCTCGTCAACCTTGGTCAGGACCACCTGGTAGGCCACGGCCGCCCCGTCAAGCTCTCGCATCACTTCCTCGTCGCGGGTGCCCAACCCCCGTCTAGAATCCACCAGCAAGAACATGCGCCGCAGGTTCGCCCGCCCGCGCAGGTAATCCCGCGCCAACCGCGTCCACTTCCGTACCTTGGACCGTGACACGCGTGCATAGCCGTAGCCCGGAAGATCCACCAGCATCAGCACGTCTCCCAGAGCGTAAAAATGGAGCAGCTGGGTACGGCCGGGGACGGAACTGGTCCGCGCCAGCTGGCGCCGGCCGAGGACCGCGTTGAGCAGGGTCGACTTGCCCACGTTGGACCGCCCCCCGAAGCAGACCTCGGGTGCGCCCATCGGCGGCAGGCCCGAAAGATCCGCCACCGCGGCATGGTGCCGCGCCGTCATCCGCCAGAGCTCACCGGCCATGCAACGGATCAGGTCTGGGCATCCATGCGACGCATGATGACCCACTGCTGGGCAATCGAGAGAAGATTGTTCCAGGCCCAGTAGAGGACGAGGCCGGCCGGAAACGGCGCGAAGATGAAGACGAAGACGAACGGCAGCGCCATCATGATCCTTGCCTGCATCGGATCCGGCGGTGTCGGGTTGAGCTTCTGCTGCAGGTACATGGTGGCCCCCATGATCAGCGGCAGCGCTCCCACCATGAGGAAGCCGGGCGGCGTGAACGGCAGGATCCCAAACAGGTTGAAGATCGTCGTCGGATCCTGCGCGGAAAGATCGCGGATCCAGAGATAGAACGGCTCGTGCCGTGTCTCCAGGGTGACGAAGAGCACCTTGTAGAGGGCGAAGAAGATCGGAATCTGCAGCAGGATCGGCAGGCACCCCGACAGCGGGTTCGCCTTCTCCCGCCGGTAGAGCTCCATGACCTCCTGCTGCATCTTCTGCTTGTCGTCCTTGTACCGGTCGCGAAGCTCCATCATCTTCGGCTGGACCTTCTTCATCCTGCTCATGGCCTTGTAGCTGCGGTTGGCCAGCGGGAAGAGTGCGATTCGCACGCAGACCGTCAGCGCCAGGATCGCGAGACCGACGTTGCCGAGCAGGCCAGAGAACCAGTGGAGCACGTAGAAGAGCGGCTTGGTAATCGGGTAGAACCAGCCAAAATCGACCGCCCGATCGAACAGCGGGATCTCGAGCGCATCCCGGTACCCATCGAGAAGATCGACCTCCTTTGCTCCGGCGAAGAAGTGGGTCGCGTAAGTGGCGGTCCCGCCGCCCGGTACCGCCATGGCCGGCCCGAGGAAATCCACCTGATAGCGCTCGCCGTCGTCGGGGCGGTCCGATGCCGAGAAGCGCGCCCGCACGTTGCTGGTCCGGTCGGGCATCAGCGCCGTCAGCCAGTACTTGTCGGTGATGCCGATCCATCCGCCGGTGCTCTCGAATACCTCCGGCGCTTCCCCGAGCAGGTCGTCGTAGTCGAACTCCTCCAGCGTCTCGTTGAAGACGCCGAGAGGTCCCTCATGGAGGATGTAGAAGCCGACCAGATCGGGCAGCTCCTCCCGCCGAACGAAACCGAACGGGTGGAGCGCGAGTTCCTCCGCCGTGGGGTTGGCCACCGAGAGCGTCACCCTGAACAGATAGTTCTCGTCCAGCTCCAAGGTCTGTCGGAACTCCACCCCGACTTCATTGGTCCAGCGAAATGTGACCGGTTCGCCGGCATCCAGACGCTTGCCGTCCTCCGCCACCCATATCGAAGCGGAATCCGGCACCCCCACGTCACCGCCGGCGGCGTTGACCCAGCCGAACTCCGCGAAGTACGGCATCGGTCCGCCGGCGGGCGAGAGCAGCACGATCTCATCGCTGCCCCCCACTTCCTGCATGTAGCCGAGCAGCGTCAGGTCATCCAGGCGAAGGCCCTGCAGCGCGATCGATCCGGAAACGCGCCCGCGGTCTCGGCCCGGGTTGATCGGGAAGCGAGCGGATTCCGCGAGCACCTCGGACCGGGCGGCGGGAACCGAGAGCATGGGCACCGGCACGGCGTCGGGCGCCGGGCGCCCGTCCTCGTCGGTCGCGGATGGCGGGGGTGGTGGCGGCGGTTCAGTGGGAAACAGCGCCTGGAACACGAACAGGACGGCGATCGACAGGACGATCGCGAGCAGCAGGTTCTTCTGGTCGGTCATGACCGGCCGGACTCGGTCTCGGGGACCGGATCGAAGCCGCCGTCGGCCCAGGGATGGCAACGAAGGATGCGCCGCACGGCCAGGACGGATCCGCGGACGGCGCCATGACGGCGCAATGCCTCAAGCGCGTAGCCCGAACAGGTCGGCGCGTAGCGACAGGAGGGCGCAAGTACCGGGGACACGAAGAGCCGATACGCCCCAATCAGCACACAGAGCGCCCGGACCGGAACACTCGCTTTGGTCACGATCGGTTCCTTCCCCTGGCGTGCACCCGCTCAAGCACGTGTATCAGGTCCTCGCGAAGCTCGTCCCATGGACGGTCACCGGTCTCCCGACGCGCGATGAGGACATAGTCGCGGCCAGGAACTGCGAACTGCGGAAGCATCAGGTCTGCCAGTGCCACCAAGCGGCGCCGTGCGCGGTTCCGCTTTACCGCGTTCCCCACCTTGCGACTCGCCGTGAACCCGACACGCACCACGGAGCCCAGACCGTTCGGTGCGCTCTGCAGCACCATGCCCGGCGCCACGCTGCTTCGGCCACGGCGACGCAGTCGCTGGAAATCCTTCCGATACCGAAGCCTCGGAAGCGGGCGCGCCACCCGGTCAGGCGGTCAGTTTCTTGCGGCCCCTGGCACGTCGGTTGGCAAGCACCCGGCGGCCAGCCTTGGTGGCCATGCGGGCGCGAAACCCGTGCCGTCTCTTGCGGACCAGCCGACTCGGTTGATACGTGCGTTTCATGAACTGTCTCCGGAGCTTCACCCGAGCCCGATCCGCCGTGGCACAACCGCATCTAGGGCGACGCAAGCCGTATAGAACGGCGCTCCCGTTCGAGTCAAACAGCCCGGCCTGAACGATCTCCCGCGAACAATAGCCGATCAGCCGCGATGCCGCCGATCGGTGCCAGGCGCACCTCAGGACCGGCCGTCGTCACGGCCGAAACTGCAGGGGGCGTGGAGCCAGCCGATCGGGATGCGACAGCACGCGCCACACTGTCTCCAGCCACTCGCAAACCAGCCACCGCGTATCCCGCGGATCGATCATCTCCTCGATCTGGAATTTCGACAGCGGCCCCACTGGACCGCGCACGCTCTCGATCCGGGCCATCAGCTCGTCACGGAACGCAACGGGATCCGCGGCTTCGGCCAGCTGGCGCTTGTAGGCCGCTTCGATCCCGCCCTCCGGGGGAATGCCGCCGACATCCGCCGCAGGCCAGGTCACACGCACGCACGGACGGACATTCGGCGTCGCATAGTTGTTGCCGGCAACGCCGAAGCTGCGCCGCATGATCACCGTGAACACCGGTACCGTGACTTGCGCGAACGCCACCATCCACTCGCCGCCGCGTCGGATGGCCCCCTTGATCTCGTGCTCGAGACCGACGGCAAACCCGGGATTGTCCACCAGGTTCAGGACCGGCAGGTGGAAGAGATCACAGAGGTCCAGATGGCGCCGCAGCTTGCTGCACCCGTCGGCCGTGAGCGCCCCGCCGTTGGCATGCTGGCTGTCCGAGCCGATCACCCCCATCGGATAGCCGTTGAAGCGCACGAAGCCGGTGACTTGGTCGGTTCCCCACAGCGGACCGATCTCAAAGAACGAACCCTTGTCAGCCAGCAATCCGATTGCATGCCGCAGATCGAATGTCGCCGTGCGCTTGCGGGGCACGATCGTGAAGAGTTCCTCCTCGCGGCGGTCGGGCGGGTCGCCAGGATCGGGGGCCTGGACCGGCGGCGCTTCGTACACGCTGGGCGGCAGGTAGGAGAGAAACCGTCGCGTCAGCGCCGCCGCTTCCTCCTCGGTCTCCGCCAGATTGTCGACGGAACCGTTGCGGCAATGGATGTGCCAGCCGCCCAGATCCTCCTTGGTGATGTCGTAGCCCATGGCGTGCCGCACGACCGGCGGTCCAGCGACGAACAATTGGGCGGTGTCTCGCGCCATCACGGAGAAATGGCCGAGCACAGCCTTCGCCGCGCCGATTCCCACCACACTGCCCAGCAGCATGTTGACCACAGGCACCGTCGCCAGCTGCTCCGTGTACATCGAGCTCCCGAGGTGGGCAGGCAGGTAGGAACCGCCCTCGCCCGCCACCCTCGGCTGGCCGGCCTGGATGGCGCCGCTGCTCTCCTTCGCGCTGCGTTCGCCGTGCCGCTGTTGCGCCGGCACCATGGCGGCGACGCTGCCGCCGCCGGAAGATCCGTCCAGCAGGCGAACCGACGGCACCCGCATCTCGAGTGCCAGTTTGTCGAGGTGATGGCTCTTGGCGGCGATGGCGCCGTCAGCATGACCGCCACGCGAGGTGAAGTCGTCGGCACACACCACGGCCGAGCGGCCCTCGATCTTGCCCCACCCGCCCACGTGGCTGGCAGGCGTGAAGGCCGCGACGGAGCCGTCGTCGCCGTACGACGCGAAACCGGCCACGCTCCCGATCTCCCGGAACGTGCCGTCGTCCAGGAGCAGATCGATCCGCTCGCGGCAGGTGAGCTTGCCCCGCGCCCGTTGCCGCAAGACCCCGGGATCCTCCGATCCCGGAGCCAGCCGGCGCAGCGCCAGGTCCCTCATCGCATCCACCTCGCGAAGCTGCGGCCCCCACGTATCGGCATCGTCGCCGCCGGACGAGACCGGGGCGGCATCGCCGGACGGCCTGATGACGGCGACGACCTCCCCGGAATCGACGCTGTCACCCGGCTGCAGCGGCTGCACCGCGACAACGATCCCGGCGCACGGAGCGCTCACCTGCGATTCCATCTTCATGGCGCTGACGATCAGGAGGGCCTCTCCGGCCGCCACCTGGGCACCTTCCTGGGCCCGCAGTTCGGTGACCGAGCCGGCCATCGAGCACATGACGGGCTGCTGGCCGGGCTCGATACCCAGGGGCGACGCTGCAGGTATCGGCCCGGAGGCTCGGCCATCGGCCATCGACAGGCCGGCCAGGGTCGCCTGCTGCCGCAGCAGGTCCAGGAGCCCGCCGCTCGCAGCCGAAGTCGGGGCAAGCAGTGCCGGCGTTTCCTCGAGCAGCGTCGTCCGGGCATCACCGGCGCGCACTGCCGGGTGGGCGAGAATCGCCTGCAGCTGCGCCAGATTGGTGGCCACGCCGCCGACATGAAACTCGTCGAGCGCCCGGCGAGTCCGGTCGACGGCGGACTGGAACGATGCTGCCTGGTCGCCCCCCGGCGACCGGCGGCCGGCCGCGCCGATGACCTTGGCCAGCAGCGGGTCGAACTGCGGGGGCGGCGCATAGCCCAGGTAGCCGCACGCGTCGACCCGGACGCCCGGCCCGGCCGGTTCCTTGTAGGCGTTGATGGCGCCGGTCCCCCTGGCCACGATGCGAGCCTGTACCGCGTGGCCGCGCGGCGGCCCAACTGCGGCCTGGCCGTCGAGGCCGAGCGATGCGAGGGACGCGCCCCCGGCGATCTCGAACTGGGCCTCCACCAGGTCCACGCCGGTGATCTGTTCCGTGACCGTGTGCTCCACCTGGAGGCGCGGATTGCACTCGATGAAGTAGTGGCGGCCGGTCTCGGGAGATACGAGGAACTCGACCGTGCCGGCATTCACGAATTCCGCCGCCCGGGCGAGCGTGACCGCGTCGGCGAACAGCCGGTCCCGCACCGCCTCGTCCAACCCCGGAGCCGGAGCGCATTCCACGACCTTCTGGTTGCGCAGCTGGACCGAACAGTCGCGCTCGTGCAGGTGGACCACCGAGCCATGGGAATCGGCGAGGATCTGCACCTCGATGTGGCGCGGCCGCTCGACGAGCTTCTCAAGGAACAGCGTGCCGTCACCGAAGGCGGCGGCCGCCTCACTCCGGCAGCGCTCGAATGCCTCGGCCATGTGCTCGGGCGCCTGCACGGCGCGCATGCCGCGCCCGCCCCCTCCCAGCGCGGCCTTCAGCACCACCGGATAGCCCAGGTCGGCCGCCAGCGACCGCGCTTCGTCCGCTGAGGCGGCCTCGGTGCTGGCTCCCGGCACGACGGGGATGCCGAGCGAATCGGCGAGGGCCCGCGCACGGATCTTGTCTCCAAACAACGCCAGCGCGGCCGGGGGCGGCCCGACAAAGGCCAGGCCTTCGCCGGCACAGGCGCGGGCGAAGGGCTCGTTTTCCGCCAGAAACCCGTAGCCCGGGTGGACGCAGTCGCAACCGGTTTCGCGGGCGATCTGCACGATCGCACCGGCATCCAGATACGCGCGCACCGGATCGGCCGCGTCGCTCCGGATCTCCCTGGCCTCCGACACCATGCGGGTGTGCAGCGACAGCGCGTCAGCCGGTGCGTAGATCCCGACGGTCTCGATTCCCAGCGTCGACGCCGCCTTGGCGATGCGAATGGCAATCTCGCCACGGTTGCTCACGAGCACCCGCTTGAACTGACTCATTGCGAACTCGCTGCATCGGGCAGCGTCCTTGACCTCGACCGGGCGTGCCACCATGTCATTGCCAAGAAACGACGTACACGGTCAGTTCAGGCAGAATGGGTGCACGCGCGAAGGTTAACGTAGACGAGATCGTCCGCTCGCCAGGCTCGTTCCACAACAGCACTTCCCGGCGCCGGCCGAGAACGTGCGCGGTCGATCGAACCCGTCCCGTTTGATAGCCTGCGTGCCGCCTTCCGTTCATCGCCCTGATCCCACACGCCGCCCCCGCATGCCGGTTCCTTCCGTTCTCCGTGCCGCCGCGGCGGCGCTGCTGGTGCTAAGCGCACTGCCGGTATCAGCCGGGTCCGCCCTTGCGGCGCCCAAGGCCGATGCCTGGCCCCGCTGGGAAGCGCACGTGGCCGGGTCTGAACGGGTCGTGAACCACGACCCGTGGGACGCGATCCTTGCCGAGGTCGTGCGCCTGGGTAACGACGGCGTTGCCCGCGTGGACTACCCGGCATTGACCGGGGACGCCCTGCGCAGCCGGCTGGACGGCTACATCGCCCAGCTCGCCAGCTTCCCGGTTTCCGAGCTGGACCGCGCCGAGCAGCAGGCATACTGGATCAATCTCTACAACGCCCTCACGCTGCAGGTCATGCGCGATCACTACCCGGTCGACAGCATCCTGGATGTCGACATCTCGCCGGGCCTGTTTTCCAACGGGCCCTGGGGTGCCGAGCTGATCGTGGTCGAGGACGAAGTCGTGACCCTGGACGACATCGAGCACCGGATCCTGCGGCCGCTGTGGGGGGACCCCCGAATTCACTATGCCGTCAACTGCGCGTCGATCGGCTGCCCGAATCTGCAGGGCCGAGCCTGGCGCGCCGCGACGCTCGACGCCGACCTCGAGGCCGCCGCCACGGCCTTCGTGAACCATGACAGGGGGTTCACCGTCGACGACGGCGACCTCGTGGTGTCCAGCATCTACGACTGGTTCATCGCCGATTTCGGCGGCAACGAAGAGAGCGTGCTCCGGCACCTCGCCCAGTACGCCAGTCCGGACCGGGAGGCCATCCTGCAGTCCGCCAGGCGAATCAGCGACCATCGGTACAACTGGGCGCTGAACGACCTGGCCGGCGCCTCGCCGTGAGCGGCGATCCAACCGTTCGCCGGGCGGGCATCAGGCGCTGGCTTCCGCTGGCGGCCATCGTCGCGCTCATCGTCGCGGCCTTCGCTTCCGGCGCCCATGAGTACGTGACGCTGACGGCACTGCGCGAGAACCGCGAGTGGCTCGAGGCACAGGTGGCGGCGAGTCTCGGGCTCGCCGCGGCGACGTTCATCGTCCTGTACGCGGCCGCCACGGCCGCCTCGCTGCCGACCGGCACGGTGCTGACGCTCACGGGCGGCTTCCTGTTCGGGCCGTGGATCGGTGCCCTCCTGACCGTGACCGGCGCCACGATCGGCGCGATCGGGATCTTCCTGGCCGCCAGCACGGCGCTGGGCGGCGCCCTGAAGGCGCGGCTCGAGAAGTCGGGTGGCGCGCTGGCGGCGATGGAGAAAGGGTTTCGGGAAGATGCCCTGTTCTATCTCTTGTTCCTCCGACTGACCCCGATCTTCCCGTTCTTCGTCGTCAATCTGGCGCCCGCGTTTCTCGGCGTGCGCCTGCCGCTCTACGCCTGGACCACGTTTGTCGGCATCTTTCCCGGCACCCTGGTGTACACATTCATCGGGGCCGGACTTGGCAAGGCCCTGGAAGGGACGGCGGAGCCGTCGCTGGAAAACCTGGTGTCGACGGAAATTCTACTCGGGCTCGGCGGCCTCGGCGCCATGTCGCTGCTGGCCGTGGTCGTCCGTCGGGTCATGCGCCGGCGCTCCGGTGGGGCGTGACGTCCGGGCCAGCGGCGGTCGAAGCCCGGAACCTCAGCAAGGAGTTTGACGGGCGCACGGTCGTTGACCGGATTTCGTTCGCCGTCCCGCGCGGCACCACCTTTGGCCTGCTCGGCGCCAACGGCGCCGGCAAGACCACGACGATCCTCATGCTCCTCGGGCTACTGCGTCCGGACCGCGGCGAAGCGCGGGTACTGGGCCACGACATGGAGCACGACCGCTTCCGGGCGCTCCAGCGCGCCAACTTCTCGTCGCCCTACGTCAGCCTGCCGCACCGGCTGACGGCCAGGCAGAACCTGACCGTGTACGGCCGGCTCTACGGCGTCGCCGACGTCCGCCGCCGCATCGAACACATCGCGCGGGAGCTCCGGATCGAGGATCTGCTCGATCGCCCGGTCGGCCAGATGAGCGCCGGCCAGAAGACGCGGGTCGGGATCGGCAAGGTCCTGCTGAACAATCCGGAGGTGCTGTTCCTCGACGAGCCGACTGCCTCGCTCTCGCCCGAATCGGCAACCTGGCTCCGGTCATTTCTCGGCCGCTACCGTGACAGCACCAGGGCCACGATCGTCCTCGCCTCGCACAACATGCCGGAAGTGGAGGCGATGTGCGACAGCGTCGCATTCCTCCAGCAGGGTCGTCTGCTGGAGCAGGGGGCGCCGCGCGAGCTGATTCGCCGACACGGCAAACAGACCCTCGAGCAGGTCTTCCTCGAGGTCGCGGAAGCGGCCAGTGACCAGCAGCGCGGCTCGGGAGTTGACGCGTGAAGGCCTCCCTCGGACGCATCGGCGCCATGATGACCCGGTACACCTACCTCTACCTGGTCTCGCCGATCCGCATTCTCGAGCTCGTCTACTGGCCGACGTTCAACATGCTGATCTGGGGGTTCATGCAGGAGTACCTGAACTCCGCAACGCATCCGGCGGTGTTCGCCGCCAGCTACCTGGTCGCGGCGGTCCTGCTATGGGACGTGCTGTTCCGCAGCCAGTTGGGCCTGACGCTGGGCTTCGTGGAGGAAATGTGGGCGCGCAATCTCGGCCACCTCGCGGTCAGCCCGCTGCGTCCCCTCGAGTTCGTCGGAGCCCTGATCGCCACCAGCCTGGTTCGAACGCTCGTCGGGGTCGGCGGCGCCGGGTTCCTGGCCACGCTGTTCTTCGGTTTCAATGCCCTCGAGCTCGGTGTTGGTCTGGCCCTGTTCTTTCTCAACCTGGTCATCATGGGGTGGGGCGTGGGACTGGTGGTCTGCGCCATCCTGCTCCGCTACGGCCTGGCGGCGGAAGCGCTCGCCTGGGGAGCACTGTTCGTGCTGCAGCCGCTGTGCGGGGTCTTCTATCCCGTGAGCATCCTGCCCGACTGGCTGGAGCCGATCGCGCGGGCCCTGCCGGCAACCCACGTCTTCGAAGGCATGCGGACCGTCGTCCAGGACGGCCGGCTGGACACCGGCCTCCTCGCGCAGGCATTCCTGCTCAACATCCCGTACGCTCTCGCCGGACTTGCTGCCTTCCTCGGGTCCTATGCTGTGGCCCGCCGCCGGGGCCTTCTCATGAGCACGGGTGAATGACCGAGACCACGACCTTCTGGTGGGTGCGCCATGCTCCCGTAACCGGTTTCGACGGCCGCCGGTACGGGGCGCTCGACGTCGACTGCGACGTCTCCGACACCGCCGCGTTCCAGGCCCTCGCCGGCCTGCTCCCGGCTCGCGGCGTCCTCGTCACCAGTGCGCTGCGCAGAGCGAAGCGAACCGCCTCGGCGTTGGAGGACGCAGGCTTTCGGGCCGTCGAGCGGCTTGAGGATGCCGCTCTCGGGGAACAGAGCTTCGGCGACTGGCAGGGCCAGCCCACCGATGCCGTCGCCCGCGCGGCAGCGGCCGCCGGCGCCGCTCACCACCACTGGATCGTGGATCCCGAGTTCACGCCGCCGGGCGGCGAGAGCTTCCGGGCGCTCGAAGCGCGCGTGATGCACGCGGTGCGCGGACTGCTCGCCCGCTACCGCGGCCAGTCCTTGGTGGTGGTATCCCACGGCGGCCCGATCCGCGCTGCCTGCATGCACGGCGAGGGCTGGAGCCTTGAGCGGGCGCTCGCCCTGACCATCCGCAATCTCTCGGTAACCCGGATCGACGGCCTACGAGAAGCAAATGACCGAGCAGTCTGGCAGGTCCGCTGGACCGGCCGGCTCGGGACGGACCATGGCCAAGTCGCCTGACACCCGACAGAGCCTGTCGATGCGGCGCCGCACCGCCGTGGCGGCCCTCGTCGGGACCCTGGGCGTGCTTGGAGCTGCCGCAGCCCTGCTGCTGGCCGATCGCGACCGACACGCGCCCGATCGAACGGCAACATCGGGAACTGCCGCCATCGGCGGGTCGTTTGCCCTGACTGCCGCCGACGGGAGCACGGTGACCGACCGGGACTTTCTTGGCCGTCCATTCCTGATCTTCTTCGGCTTCGCCACGTGCCCCGACGTGTGTCCGACGACACTGGCCACGGTTGGAACGGCGCTCGAGGCGCTGGCGGAGGACGAACAGATCGACGCGCTGTTCGTGACCCTCGATCCCGAACGCGACACGCCGGAAACTGCTCAGCACTATGCGGAAGCCTTTCATCCAGGCATCACCGGGCTCGGCGGCACGCAGGCACAGATCGACACCGCGACCAGCGCGTACCGCGTCTACGCGGCTCGGGTCCCGCTGGAGGACTCCGCACTGGGTTACACGATTGACCATTCAGCGTTCGTCTACCTGATGGGCGCCGACGGCACCTACCGCCAGCACTTCTCGCCGGTTTCCGCCGCGTCCGAGATCACGCAGGCCGTACGAGCGGAGCTGGAATCGTGATCGCCCCGGTCCGCGTGCTGCCCGACTGGCGCGCGGTCGCCGGCCCGCAGGTCCAGTGCCGCCCCGGAAGCGGATCGCATTCGGCCGCCGGGAAGCAAGCCGCATGGCTCACGCCGGACCCCGATCCGTCATGACCAGGCCTTCGTGGCGACAGCTGTTGCCGGTGGGACTGGCCATCGTCGCCGCGGCAGGGGCTGCCCGGGCGCAGAACGCCGCGCCGGACGGGCTGTCTCATCCCACCGTGTACGAAGCGCAGTCGTTCGGGATATACCTCCGGGACTTCTGGGTCCGCTTGCCCGTTGCCGGGGCCCGCACCACGGCAGCCTACTTCATCCTCGAAAACCGCTCGGATTCCGCCATCCGGCTTGCCGGCGTCGCGTCACCGGTGGCCGGGGCCACGGAACTCCACGAGGTCATCGCCGACGCCGACGGGGTGATGCGGATGCGCCCGCTCACCACCGGCATCCCCGTGCCGCCGGGTGGCACGGAAGAACTCAGGCCGGGCGGACGACATGTCATGCTGATCGGGCTCCGCGATGTCCTCACCCCCGATTCGGTCGTGCCGTTATCGCTGCGGTTTGCCGACGGACTGACCGTCGACGTGAAGGCGGCGGTCCTGCCGCCCGAGGGTCGCGCCACGCCAGAGGAACGGGGCGGCACCCGCCAGCACCACGACGCAACCCACGAGGAGCACCAGGAATGAAGGCTACTGCGTCCGCAAGGGACGATGCGCCCGACCACATCAAGCCGGCCGCCCCGTTGCCGCCGGCTGACCCGGAAACTGGACGCATCACGCGGGCGCGGGGCGGTCGGGTCTTCCTGATCGGAATCGACCGCCCCACCAAGCTGAACGGTTTTACGCCGGAAATGTGCCGGGAGCTCGCGCACGCCTACACGGAGTTCGAGAACGACTCCGAGGCACGCTGCGCGCTGTTGTTTTCGCACGGCCCGCACCTGACCGCGGGTCTTGACCTGCCGCGCATGCAGAAGGTGATCCGTGAGCCGCGTGCGTTCTCGCCCGAAGGCTGCGTCGACCCGTTCGATTTTCTCGATCCCCGCCGTACCAAGCCGGTGGTCACGGCGATGGAGGGATACACGTTCACGATCGGACTTGAACTCATGCTTGCCGGCGACATCGGCGTCGCCGCCGCCGATTGCCGCTTCTCGCAACTCGAGGTCAAGCGGGGCATCATGGCCACGGGCGGTGCCACGCTCCGCATGGTCCAGCGAGCAGGCTGGGGCAACGCGATGCTGTTCCTGCTCACCGGCTGCGAGTTCGACGCCGAAACCGCGCTTCGGTGCGGCCTGGTACAGGAGGTCACGCCGCCGGGCCGGGCCTACGCGCGAGCGCGGACGATCGCGGAAGCGATTGCGGATGCGGCACCGCTTGCAGTCGAGGCGACGCGCGCCAATGCCCGCAAGGCCCTGCATGAAGGTTGGGATCAGGCGATCGCGGATCTCCGGCCACAACAGCACACGCTTCTCCAATCCAGTGATGCCGCCGAAGGTGTCCGATCCTTCCAGGAAAAACGTCCAGCGAGGTTTACCGGCTCATGACCAGTTCTCTCTTCAATCTTGACGGCAAGGTCGCCGTCGTCACGGGATCCAGCCGGGGCATCGGCCGGGCCATCGCCGAGCGCCTCGCCGAAGCGGGTGCATCCGTGGTGGTGTCGTCACGCAAGCCCGAAGCCTGCGAACCGGTCGCGGCCGCCATTCGGGAGGCGGGCGGAACGGCGCACGTCCAGGTCTGCAACATCTCGGACCGCAGCCAGTGCCAGGCACTGATTCAGTCCGCTCACGACACCTACGGCGGCCTCGACATCCTGGTCTGCAACGCCGCGTCGAATCCGTACTACGGGCCGCTGCTGGATATCCCGGACGCGGCCTACGAAAAGATCATGGGGAACAACGTCCGCTCCAACCTTTGGCTGGCCCAGGCCGCGATGCCGGGAATGGCCGAGTCCGGCGGCGGCTCCGTGATCGTGATCTCGTCGATCGCCGGATTGCAGGGGGTGAACAACCTCGGCGCCTACGCGATCTCCAAATCAGCGGACCTCGGCCTGATCCGCAGCCTCGCCATGGAAGGCGGCCCGAACAACATTCGGGTCAACGCGCTGTGTCCGGGCATCATCAAGACCGACTTTGCCCGCGCGCTCTGGGAGAATCCCGACATCCTGCGGGACGTGGAATCGACGGCGCCGCTGGGCCGGATCGGGGTGCCCGACGAGGTTGCCGGGGTCGCGGTGATGCTGGCGGCACCGGCCGGCGCCTTCATCACGGGCCAGCACATTGCCATGGACGGCGGGGTCACGATGGCGGGACGCGGCTGAGCGCCGGTCAGCTTCCTACCCTGGTCCGGCGCGCCGTTACCCGTCGCCAATCTGCATGCGCCGGTGGCGGGACGGCGGCCAGGAACGACGCACCGCGGAACACGATCCACCTTACGGTTGATCGCGAAGTTCCGCGGCCATTGCTCGGACACTGAGTGCTTCCAGTGCCTCGGATAGGGGATAGCGGTCGTCGCCGGCGTGAACGACAAAGGCCCGCTCGGCGCGGACATCTGCGCAGGCTTGGTAGAAACCGCGGCGGATCCTGGCTGCCGGCGAGCGTTTGACCTCGATCGCCCAGCGGCTGCCGTCGGCGTGCTCGATCACGAGGTCGATCTCCGCTCCGGCACTGGTTCGGTAGAAGAACGGTGTGGCGCGTGGAGGGAGCGTGGACACCAGGGTCTCGATGACGTGGCCTTCCCAACTCGCTCCGATGACCGGGTGACCGGCGAGTTGGTCGAGCGACGTGATGCCGAGCAAGGCATGCAACAAACCACTGTCTCGCACATAAACCTTTGGTGATTTCGCCAGGCGTTTGCCGACGTTCGCTCGAAGCGGCAGTAACCGGCGGACCAGCAGGAGATCCGTCAGAAGGTCGATGTAGCGGTTCACCGACTGCGTGCTTATTTCAAGGGCCCGGCCGAGAGCCGAGGCGTTCAGCATGGTTCCCTGTCGGTGTGCAAGCATGGTCCATAGCCGCTCAAGGGTGGTGGCCGGGACCCGCGGGCCAAACAAGGCGACGTCACGCTCAAGGTACGTCCGGATAAAGTCCCACCGCAGCGCCATGCTGTGCTGGTCGCTCTCCGCTAGGTAGCTGTCAGGAAAGCCACCACGCAGCCACAACCGTTCACGTGATGACTGCGCGTCGACCACTTCCAGGGCAGAGAGCGGCACCATGTCAACGTACGCGATGCGCCCGGCCAGGGTTTCGCCCGATTGACGCAGCATGTCGATCGAAGCCGACCCCAGGATCAGGAAACACCCCTTGCCCTTTCCCCGCCGGCGTCCGCTATCGATGACACCCCGAAGCGTCTCGAAGAGCCCCGGCATCCGATGGATTTCGTCAAGAATGACGAGCCGATCCTCGACGTGGCTGAAATACAGCTTTGGTTCGGCCAGCCGACCGCGATCATCGCGGTCTTCCAAGTCGAGGTAGATCGCGTTGCGCGACTGCCCAATCTCGAGTGCCAGCGTCGTCTTCCCGACCTGTCTGGGTCCAATCAGGGCCACCGCCGCCTGACGATCGAGAGCGGCTTCCACTGCAGTCTGAACGATTCTGGGAATCACCCTTGCAATTTATCCACGTTATGGAATATTTACAAGGTAGCTGTCCGTGCATTGGCGGGTGTCCCGTGCCCGCCGTGGGAGTATTCGCTGTTCCTGCCGACCGTGCCGGCCGGTCTCAAGGCCGGTAAGCTGGTGCTTGCGCGGCGTCCTCAGCAGATCGGGCGTTCAATTCTTGCATTCGTGTGAGTTTGAGCACCAGTTTTTTCGTTGGGGCAGGTAGACGAGGTGCCGGTCAAACCGCATTCGCGTGCGTCCGCGAGGCGTCTCAGCCGAACCGTCAGCCCGTGTAGGACTTGTCCAAGTCAGTGCAGCACCAATTTGACTCCCGCGGATACTGGATTGCATTCCGGAGAGGTGAGCACGATTTTTTCTTAGCGGATCCTGGATTGGCTGGCTTCCTTGGGGGGGATCGGGAGATCGTGGATACCCATGGACCAAGGCTGATCACCGGAGTCGGTCCGCCAGGCGCGCAAGGGTTGCTCATCTGCGGTGCGCATGGCGGCCCGCTTGTGTGGTGCCGACGGGCCGGTCTTTCACCCGCCGGCACCGGCGGAACCTCAGCAGACCTCGAACAGTCCTGCGGCTCCCATGCCGCCGCCGATGCACATGGTGCACACCACGTGTTTCGCACCGCGGCGACGGCCCTCGATCAAGGCGTGCCCGACCAGCCTTGAACCGGACATGCCGTAGGGGTGCCCGATCGAGATCGCCCCGCCGTCGACGTTGTACTTCTCGGGATCAATCCCGAGTTCCTCGCGGCAGTACAGCGCCTGTACGGCAAAGGCTTCGTTGAGCTCCCAGAGGTCGATGTCGTCGATGCTGAGACCGTGTCGCTGAAGCAGGCGGGGAACCGCCCGGACCGGCCCGATTCCCATCTCGTCCGGTTCGAGGCCGGACACTGCAAGTCCCCGGAAAATGCCGAGCGGCTCGACACCCCGTTTCTCCGCTTCTGCAGAGTCCATGACCACGCACGCCGACGCGCCGTCCGACAGCTGGCTGGCGTTGCCGGCGGTGATGCACTTGTCCGGTCCCATCACCGGGTCGAGCCCGGCCAGGCCCTCGGCCGTGGTGGACGGGCGGTTGCCTTCGTCGCGCTCAAGGGTCACCGCAACTTCCGAGATCTCCCCGGTCTCCCTGTCCTGGACCAGCTTGACCGAAGGAAGCGGGACGATCTCGTCATCGAGACGACCCGCCTGCTGCGCGGCCGCCGTCCGCATCTGCGACGACAGCGCGTACTCGTCCTGGCTCTCGCGGCTGACGCCGTAGCGGTCAGCCACGACCTCCGCCGTCTGGATCATGCTGAAATACAGTTCGGGCTTGTGCTCGTTGATCCAGGTGTCCTGCGCCCGAAAGTCGTTGGCGTGCTCGTTCTGCACCAAGCTGATCGATTCGAGCCCGCCCGCGACCATGATGGGGACGCGGTCGACCAGCACCCGCTGCGCCGCCATCGCGATGGCCTGCATCCCGGACGAGCAGAACCGGTTGACCGTGGCTCCCGCCACCTCCACCGGAAGACCGCCGCGGATGGCGCACTGTCGAGCGATATTGCCGCCGGTCGCTCCTTCGGGCATGGCGCAGCCCATGAGGACATCCTCGACCTCACCGGGCTCCACGCCGGCGCGATCCACCGAGTGGCGGATGGCGTGCCCGCCGAGCTCGGCCCCGTGCGTGTTGTTGAAGGCGCCCCGGTAGGCCTTGCCGATCGGGGTGCGCGCCGTCGAGGCGATAACAGCTTCAGGCATGAAAAGATTCTCCTTCGGGGGCGGAAACCGTCCGCCTAGTTCGCGTCCTTGAATGATCCGCCGTCGCGCGCCAGGCGCTCGAGCAGCGGCGATTCCGGCCAGAGTGCCGGTTCGTCCTTGCGGAATTCGGCGATCGAGCTGGCGATCGAGGCCAGTCCCTGGCGTTCCGCGTGGTACATCGGACCGCCGCGCCAGGCGGGGTAGCCGTAACCGTTCACGTAGATCACGTCGATGTCGGAGGCACGCTGCGCGAAACCCTCTTCGAGGATTCGCGACCCCTCATTGACCAGCGCGCCGTGCAGGCGGGCCAGCACTTCCTCGTCATCGAACGTCCGACGGTTCACCTTCTGCTCGCGGCTTACCCGGAGGATGATCTCCTCGACCTCGGGGTCCGGGCTGCCTCTGCGGCTGCCCTCCTCGTACAGGTACCACCCCTTGCCGACTTTCTGGCCGTACCTTCCCTGCTCACACAGGGCATCGGCGACGGCGCCGGTGTAGCCACCGCCTTTGTACAAGCCCTCGGCGATGTGGCGTTTACGGATGTACCAGCCGACGTCATTTCCGGCGAGGTCGCTCACGGCCAGCGGCCCCATCGCCCAGCCGAACGCATAGGCCGCCCGGTCCACCTGCTCGGGGAGGGCGCCGCGTTCGACCAGGAACTGGGCCTGCCGGATGTACTCGTGAAACATCCGGTTGCCCACGAACCCGTCGCAGTTGCCGACCAGCACGCCCACCTTCCGGATGGTGCGTGCCAGAGCCATGGCGCTCGCGATGACCTCGGCCGACGTCTTGGAGCCGCGGACGATCTCCAGCAGCCGCATGACGTTGGCCGGGCTGAAGAAATGGGTCCCGATCACCTCTTCAGGCCGCCGGGTGGTAGCCGCAATCGCATCGATGTCGAGCGTCGAGGTGTTGCTCGCGAGAATCGCCCCTTCCCGCATCACCTTGTCAAGCGCCGTGAAGACCTTCTGCTTGACCGGCATGTCCTCGAACACCGCCTCGATCACGATGTCGGCTTCGGCGAGCGCGTCCATGTCGCTGACGCCCTGAATCAATTCCATGCGTGCGTCGAGCGCCGCCTGCGGCATCCGGCCCCGGTCCACGGCTCGCTGGTAGTTGCCGCGCACGACACCGAGCCCGCGCTCAAGCGATGCCTGGTCCGTATCCATGATGCAAACCGGGATCCCGACGTTCGCGAAGTTCATGGCAATTCCGCCGCCCATGGTGCCTGCGCCGATGACCGCGGCACTCTTGATGGGCCGGGTGGCAGTCGTCTTGGGGACGTCATCAATCTTGTTGGCGGCACGCTCGGAGAAAAACGCGTGGATAAGCGCCGGGGACTCCTCGGAATCGTGGCACTCCACGAACAGGCGCCGTTCGTTGGTAATCCCCTCGTCGAACGGCAGGGTGACCGATCCCCGCACGGCTTCGACACAGCGAAGCGGCCCTTCTCGCCCGCGGGCGACCCGGGCCAGTTTTTCCTTGGCCTTGTCGAAGATCGCTTCGTCGACGCCCTGCACCCTTTCGTCACGCTCGCGAGTCGCTCCTGCCGTTGCCTGGCCGTCGAGCACCCGTTCCGCGTAGGCGATTGCCGCCGCGACGTGATCGCCCTCGGCGATCTCGTCGACGAGGCCGAGCTCCAGTGCCAGCGGTGCCGGAATGGGGTCTCCCGACGTGATCATCTCCAGCGCCCGCTCGACGCCGATCAAACGCGGGAGCCGTTGCGTACCGCCCGCCCCGGGCAGCAGGCCGAGCTTCACTTCCGGCAGCCCGAGGCGCGTCTTGGGATGCGCGACACGAGCCTGGCATCCCATGGCGACCTCCAGGCCGCCGCCGAGCGGGGTCCCGTGTACCGCAGCAATCGTGGGTTTTTCGGATGACTCGTAGCCGTCGATGACCTTCCCGAGGCCGGGTTCCCGCATGGGCTTGCCGAACTCGTTGATGTCGGCACCCGCCATGAACGTGCGACCGCCGCCCGTGAGAACGATGGCTTCGACCGCGGGGTCGGCCATCGATTCGTTGAAGCAGCGAAGCATGCCTTCGCGCACGGGTTGCGCGAGCGCGTTGACGGGGGGATTGTTGACGGTGATCACGCTGACGCGTCCCCGCCGCTCCCAAGTTACCGGACTGGCCATTGAAAATCCTCTCCCCCTCGAACAGCGGGATTACAGTCTGCGAACCATAGGGCGAGGCGGCAGTATAATCGTCCGAAGTCGAAATACAGGCGGCTCCAACCATGCAGTTTCTTGTGTTTGCGGTGCTGGTTGCCGCGATTGCGGCGCCCGCGGCAGCGGAAGGACCGTTCGGCCTTCCAGCCGGATATAGCTGGGGGGACGCACCGGAACCGGGTGCCGTGGCTGCGGTGGCCGAGCGGCAGGGAGCCGAGGTCAGAATCCTTCTTGATCTCGACACCGCCCCGCTCTCCGATGCACGCTCGTTCACAGCCGTGTACTGCGACGGGCACGGCCTCCAGCAGATCCGCACGGCGACCACCCGTTACCACCGCGGCGACGTGCTGCGGCGCTTTCGCCGGCTTCTCGCGATCCTGGAAAACGAGTTCGGACCGCCGAGTCACGGTCGGCCGGAGGTCGGAACCGCCTACTGGGAGCAAGACGTCGCGCTGGAGACGTGGCCGGTGTCCAAGACCAAGTTCATGGTGGTGCTGATCCGGAACGGCCCCGCCGTCGGGCAATGTGCAGCCGAGGATTCCGTCTGATCCGGCCGGTAGCGTGAGCGCCGGCCACCGGCAAGCCGTAGCCTTTTTGCCGGCTATGCTGCCGGGGATCGGCCCCGTAGCTCAGTCGGATAGAGCAACGGATTCCTAATCCGTAGGTCGCAGGTTCGAATCCTGCCGGGGTCGCCATCCTATCTAGCTGATTCTAAATACACAGTTGGATCACTCGCACGTATCTGGGGGACCTTATCGGCGAGGCTGGCAAACTATTGGCAAACAAATGGCAGAGAATTTCCGACCACGATCGGCGACGTGGGCGGCAGCGGTGTGTGTTCGGTCGGTCGTCGGGTGGAAATCACGGTGGATGAAGATCAGCACCCTGAACGAGCCAGGTTGGTCCACACCGTCGTGGCCACGAGCGCCGAACGCGCGACCGCCCCAGCGGGATCGGTCCCCGTCACCGTCATCACCGTCTCGAAACTGGCGGGCAGCGCCTGCGTGACCCGGCGCAGCTTGCACACCGGCCGGATCTGGAGAACCGCACCGTCAGCGTCGTCCCGTTCACCGTCGCGCCGGTGGCCACGGGCAGCGTCGTGTCCGCCGGCCTAGCGTTGGTCGCCGCCTGCCCGGTGAAGTCCGCCACCGCGTTGGGGTCCATGCACTGCGTCTCCTGAAGTCGCCCGTGACGAGTTGACAGGATGCGTGAGGCCCCGAACCGTCAAATTCCCTCACGATCAACGCGTAAGGTGTTCCGATGAGGCGGGTTGCGTGCATGCCTGTGCCGGCGATTTTCTCGCTGCATGCTCGTCTTCGCTCATGGAACCGCAGGTAAGCCTGCAACCCGTGATGCCCGGCTCTCCTCCCGCAGGCGCATTGCCAACAGTTACCCTCGCGACGGTCCCGGGCAATACGCAGATCGGCTCCGGACCCGCCGCTACCGCCTGAGATCGAAACGGTCCAGGGTCATCACCTTGGCCCACGCCGCAACGAAGTCTTCCAGGAATGCTTCCTGTCCGTCGTCGGCCGCGTAGTGCTCAGCGACCGCACGCAGCTCGGAGTTGGAGCCGAAGATCAGATCGACCGGGGTCGCCGTCCACCTGAGCTCGCCGGTCGTGCGGTCACGACCCTCGTATACCCCTTCGGCGGCCGACTCGGACCACTGCGTGGACACGTCGACCAGATTGACGAAGAAGTCGTTGCTCAGTGTCCCGGGACGATCCGTGAGCACGCCGTGCGGCGAGCTTCCGGCGTTGCAGTCCATCGCGCGCATGCCACCGACGAGCACCATCATCTCCGGGATCGTCAGGTTCAGGAAAGCTGCCTTCTCCACCAGCATGTCGACCGGCGAACGGGAGTTGCCGTCGGCGAAATAATTGCGAAATCCGTCCGCCTTCGGCTCGAGCAGGGCGAAGGAGGCGACGTCGGTCTGCTGCAGAGATGCGTCCATGCGCCCCGGCGCAAAGGGTACCGCCACCTCGAACCCGGCTTCTGCGGCGGCATGCTCGATGGCGGCCGCCCCGCCCAGGACGATCAGATCGGCGAGGGAAACCCGTTTGTTGCCCGATTGCGCCGTGTTGAATTCACGCCGGACGGTTTCGAGGGTCTGCAGCACGCGGGCCAGTTCTGCCGGATCGTTGGCAGCCCACCCGCTTTGCGGTGCGAGACGGATTCGCGCGCCGTTGGCACCGCCGCGCATGTCGGTCCCGCGGAACGTAGACGCCGAGGCCCAGGCGGCCCGGGTCAGTTCGGCACCCGACAACCCGGAAGCGAGAATCGCGGCCTTCAATGCGGCCGCGTCCTGTGCGTCGATCAGGACGTGATCCACTGCCGGGATGGGGTCCTGCCACACGAACTCCTCGCCCGGCACGTCGTTGCCCAGATAGCGTGAGGTCGGACCCAGGTCGCGATGTGTCAACTTGAACCAGGCGCGGGCGAAGGCGTCCGAGAACTCGTCTGGATGTTCGAGCCAGCGCGACGTGATCTCCCGATAGGCCGGGTCCTCCTTCAGCGAAAGGTCGGTGGTGAGCATCATGGGCGCGTGCCGCGCGGCGGGATCGTGGGCATCCGGCACCCAGTCCGATGCCGCCCCGTCGGCGGGCTCCCACTGGACGACGCCGGCCGGGCTTCGCGTCTGTACCCAGTCGAAGGCGTACAGGTTCTCCAGGAAGTTGTGGGTCCAGGCGGCAGGACTGTGTGTCCACGCGCCCTCAAGGCCACTGGTGATCGTGTCAGCGCCATGGCCGTCGCCGAAACTGCTCCGCCAACCGAAACCCTGCGCCTCGATGACGTCTCCCTCCGGTTCGGCACCGACGTAACGGGACGGGTCCGCCGCACCGTGCGCCTTGCCAAAGGTGTGCCCGCCGGCAATCAGCGCGGCCGTCTCCTCGTCATTCATCGCCATGCGGCCGAACGCCTCGCGGATGGCGTGCGCGGCCGCCAGCGGGTCCGGGTTGCCGCCCGGGCCCACGGGATTCACGTAGATCAGGCCCATCTGGGTGGCACCGAAGGGAGGATCGAGCTCCCCGTCTGCGTTGCGGCGATCGGCCGCGAGCCACTCGCCCTCCGGGCCCCAGTTCACGTCCTCCGGTTGCCAGGCGTCGATGCGCCCCCCCGCAAAGCCCAGGGTCTCGAAGCCCATCGACTCCATGGCCACCGTGCCAGCGAGGATCATCAGGTCGGCCCAGGAGATCTTGCGGCCGTACCTCTTCTTGATCGGCCAGAGCAGCCGGTGCGCCTTGTCCAGGTTGGCGTTGTCGGGCCAGCTGTTGAGCGGTGCCAAACGCTGCAGCCCGCCGTCCGCCCCACCTCGCCCGTCAATGGTTCGATAGGTGCCCGCGCTGTGCCAGGCCATGCGAATGAAGAACGGGCCGTAGTGACCGAAGTCCGCCGGCCACCAGTCCTGGGATGTCGTCATCAATGCTTCGAGGTCGGCCTTCACCGCATTCAGGTCCAGGCTTTCGAACGCCTCGGCATAGTCGAAGTCCCTGCCCAGCGGACTCGATGCCCGGGAGTCCTGGCGCAGTGGATCGAGGTTCAGCCGGTTCGGCCACCAGTACTCGTTGTCCGGTGCACCGCCTTGGGCAACTGCGAGACTGGCCGGCAGGCCTATCAATACCCCGATTGTCAGCAAGGCCGTGATAGATATCATTCGCTTCTGCACGGTGACCGGCTCCATCAATAGTGGCGTCATCCCCGACGTAGCTTAGGCGCTGTCTGTCTGCTTGCAATTGATGCGCCTCGTGCTCGATGCGAGCGTGACGGTCAAGTGGCTGGTTGTTGAGGAGGATGCGGACGTTGCGCGGGAACTGGCGACGAGCGGCCAAGACCTGCATGCGCCGCGCCAGATGGCTGCCGAGATCGCCAATGCTCTGTGGCGCAAGGCGCAGTCGGGCGAGATCGAACGTCGGGCCGCGGACATCTTGATGACCAACGTATCGGATATGCCCGTGCACTGGGGCGTTGACGAACTCTTCGCCGACGACGCTATGCGTCTGGCACTGGCCCTCGACTACCCGGTTTACGACTACGTGTATCTTGCGCTCGCGCACCGGATCGGCGCGACTGTGGTAACGGCGGACCGACGCTTCGCGGCGGCCGTTGCCTTGACCGAGCACGGCGAATCCGTCCTGGTGCTGGCCGACTACGCTGCAGCGCAGTGACAGGATTTCTTTCGTCATGCCCCTGTCCCGGCATGCCGGCCCTAGCGGTAGCCGTAGGTGACAAGTATATGATTTGGTGTAGGAAATGTCCTTGCCAAACCATTTGTTCGTTGCCGGCAGGTTCAAACCGGCCGTCCAAAATCACGGATACCGGGAAGGCGGAGGCGATGCAGGAAGGCAGGGACCGCCGCGGGCAGGGGCGCACGGCGACCGCGAACGACAACGGCGGGCCGGAGGCACGGTTCGGGGACGCGGTACTGCGCCTCGCGCGGCTGCTCTGCACGTCCCTCCACGCGTCTTGCAACGCCGAGCTCGAAGAGACCTTCGACCTCTGCATCGCCAGCGCAGTGCGCGGCTGCATCCACCAGCGCCAGACGTTCGGCATCTGCTCGTACGACGAGCGCGTCGCCTTCCAGTGCAACTGGACCGGCGTCGTTCGCCAGGGCCTCGCTGGTGAATCTCATCAGGCTCGCGCACGCTGAAACGCGGGTGGCACCCGGACCCGGACCGGGGTGATCCAGCGTGAGCGGGGTGGGGGTTCCGCTCTGCTAGCATGAAGTGCGCTTGGCCGTTCAGCAACGGCCGGCGCATGGAGGATTCGGCGGTGGCATTCGCTTTCGTTGAACGGCCTGATCGCGCGCGCGCAATCGGGGGGACTGGAATTCTCCGGTTCGTCGCGGTCTGCCTTGTCGCGCTGGCCATCGTCGGTCCCGAGACCCACCCCTCCCTGGCGCAAGCCCGGGAGGCCTGTCCGCCGCCGGCCGGCCTGCCTCCCCTTGCCGACCCGCCCGTGACAGCGCAGCAGGTCGAAGACGGCACCGGCAGCCTGAGGGATTTCGCGCTGGCCGCCAGGGAGCGTTCGAGGGAGCACGCCCGGCGAGCCACGACCGTGGAGCAAGGGGTCTATATCGCGTGTGTCGTGCGGCAGGAGGATGGGCCCTGGCGCTCCGGCTCCACCTACATCGTGAGCCTGACGCCCGACGGCAGGGTGTTCATTCATGCGAAGGACATGTCGCTGTCGGGCAGGTTGCTCGACCCGTTGATCTACCTGGAGATTCTTTCTTCCCTCGGCGTCCCCCCGGCCGAACTGGCCAACCTGGCGTCGCCCGATCCCGCTGCCCGCGACCGCGCTTTCGCCGCCGTGTTCGCCACGTTGCTGCAGGAGCCGGATGCCCCGTTTGACGCCACCGTCCCCGTTGCAGGACTCCGGCCGGGCATTCCCCGCGCGTTCGGTTACGCCAGCGTCTATGTCTCGCCGGAGTTCCGGTCGCCGATCGTGCTGCTCGCCGGATTCGATATCGACGCGTCGCACTTGACGGAGGAAGTGCTCGACTACGGAGATCCGACCATCACCGCCAGGGACGTCGTGGATCGTGAGACCCTGAAAGCCTTTGTCACGCAAGCGGGGAACTACTTCCTGGAGATCCAGGGAACCGGTGATCCGGTCGCGGCCTCAAGGGTCAGGACGGCCCTCAGGGATCCGAACGGGCCCTGGCGGCACGGCTCCGTGTATCTCTACGTCCTGGATACGGTCAGCAACATCATCACGTTTCACGGCGCGTTCCCGGACGATTGGGAGTATCGGCCGCTGGTGCCGACCGTCCGGGACGCGGTGACCGGCGAGTTCATCCTGCCGCAGGTCATCGCGGCGGCAAAGAGCAGCCCGGAAGGCGGGTTCGTGGAGTACTACTTCGACGACCCCACCGACGACACCGACAGCGCCGACATCCCCAAGGTCGGCTACGCCCGCGAGTTTGCCGGTCAACTCCGTCGGCCGGACGGACACGTCGTCCCGATCCGGTTCATCGTCGGCTCGGGCATCTACCTGAGTGACCCCAACGTCGCCGCGGCGCGGCAGGACGCAGTCGTCGAGTCCATCCTGCCGCAGGTCATGCGCGCCATGACCGCGGGCACGGTCGACGCCGTCTCGGACCGCATCCAGCAGGCGACTTCCGGCGCCGCCGCGGCCACGGGGTTCAATGTCGGCGGCGCGGCGACGCTTCCCGATGCCCTGCGGACGCACGGACAGGCGCTGGGGAACGGCGCGTTCGACCCAGGCCACCTTCTCGCCGGCTCGTCCTTCAACCTGCCGCTCAATGCCGCGGATACTGGCACGACGAGCCCGATCGGAGACCTGACGCTCTGGGGGCGCGGCGACTACCGCAACATTTCCGGCGGCAACCCGCAGACCGTGGATTACCACGGCGACGTGGTGAGTGCCAGCCTCGGTGTGGATACCAGCCTGGGCACGAACCTGCTGGCGGGGATGGCCGTGTCCTGGGCACAGAGTGCCGTGGATTACACGGACTCGAACGCGGTGACCGGCGACATTACGACTACCCTGGCGAGCTTCCACCCGTACCTGGGCTGGCAGGCGCCGGGTGGCATGAACGTATGGGCCGTGGCCGGCACGGGCTCGGGGGAGATCGAGGTCGACGATGGCGCGGGGGGGAGCCAGGCAAGCGACCTGGCGCAGTGGATGGCGGCGGCCGGTGTCACCGGATCGCTGCTGGCCAGCGATCGGCTGATCGACGGCGGCACCACGGCCTTGCGGCTTAAGGGAGAGACTGCGTTTACGTGGGCTGAGGTCGACGGGGCGGAAACCCTCCGGAGCGGCAGGTTCAGGGTCAGCCGGCACCGGCTGATGCTCGAAGGGACCCATGTCCAGGCGCTCGCCTCGGGGGCCACGCTTTCGCCGTCGATCGAGGTCGGCGTGCGGACCGACGGCGGTGACGGTGAGACCGGCACCCGGATCGAGGCCGGGGGCGGCGTGCGTTATGCCGACGAGGCGACCGGGCTGACGCTCGAGGCCCGGGCCCGGACGCTGCTGGCGCCCGGCGGCGACTATGGTGAGTGGGGCGCGAGCGGGCTCGTGCGCGTCGATCCGGGCGCGGCCGGCGTGGGGCTGGCGCTCAGCGTGCGGCCGGCGTGGGGACGGACGGACGGCGGCGTGCAGCGGTTGTGGGAGACGGGTCTTGCCGGAAGTGCACCTGCAGCCGACCAAGCGGGCGGACGCACGCACGCGGAGATCGCCTACGGTCTCGCCGCGCCGCGCGATCTCGGGATCGTGACGCCCTATGCAGGGGTCGGCCTCGCTGATACGGGCACGCGATCATGGCGCATGGGCGCACAGTGGCAGGTTGCGCCCGCCGCGCGCGTGAGCCTCGAGGGCACCCGGCGGGAGGCGGCCATGGATGAGGGGTCCGAGCACCGCCTCATGCTGCACGGTGCCTTGCGGTGGTGACGAAGCCCGGGCGGCGCGCCCAGCGCCGTTTCCATGGCTGCATGCCTCTCGCCGGTCCAAGCTGAACAGTCTCTCCAGCCACTAAGGACTCCGGGTTCGAGATCGGATTCATCACGCCGGCACCGAGTTCGTGTTCCTGCCGCTCTACAGCCCCAACTACAACCTGATGGATCTCGTTTCCTCCAGGCTCAAGGCCCTGCTTCGATAGGCCGCAGAGTGCACCTTCAATGGCCCCCGGGATACCGTCAAACGCATCCTTGACACCGTCTCACCTACCGAATTCCGCAACTACTTCGAGGCTGCCCGATATGGTCGAGGTTGATCGGAATACGCTCCGGCATGGATTGCTCCTTTCGACCGCAAAAATGTCCGAAAAACCAATCCGCCCCTTCTTGACGCCACTGCAATTCTCTCCAGCAGGCGGTGAGCAATGCGATTGGACCAAAGACATCGCACAGAATTGCTCTCACAGACCTTTAAGACGAACGGGAGATGTGACGAAGCCACACCGGGGTGCCGGAAGTACCTAGTGCGAGAGGCCTATCAAAGCGCTGAGACATAGCCGGATTGGATCCTCCTCGACCGGCCCCCCCCTACAGAGGACCTGACGTCGGTTCTGGAGGCTGGATATCTGCGCGGCGTCAATCTCTGGCATTTGGCGACCGCTCTCTACATCTCCCCACAACCCGGCGCCCTCTCGGTTGCAACACTGGATGTGCGACAGGCTTCCGTGGCTGCGGTGCTCGGGTCTCGCGTAATGGGAGAACCCCAAGACACGTGACGGTCTGTGTTGCGCTTTCAGCTACCCGCGCAACACGGTACCGGGCCGGGGAAGGGCCAAAAAACGCGCTGACTTCTCGCGCCTTCGTCATGGGCCCGCGCTCCGCACCCGCAGCCAGGCGAGTTTCGAATGCATGGCGCGTGGCCAGCTGTCGAGAGACGCCCTCAAGCTTGTGGCGGCTGTTCGCATGGGTTCCTTCGACCGCATAGCCGACCCTCGCGAGACCCACAGGGCCGGAATCTCGTTCAGCGGGCCTCAGCCCCCGTCGGCCTCGGGCAGCACGACCGTCACCCGGAGCCCGCCGTCCACAATGTTCTCCAGCTGGATGTCGCCGCCGTGGGCGCGGACGATGCTCCGCGCAATGGCGAGGCCCAGCCCGGTTCCTCCCGTGTCGCGGCTCCGCGATTCCTCCAACCGGACGAAGGGCTCGAATACGCGTTCCTGCTCGCCTTCCGGGATGCCCGGCCCGGTGTCCTCGATGACGACCGCCACGCACTCGCCTTCCACGCGGACGACCCGCGCAGTAGCCGAACCGCCGTGAATAGCCGCATTTTCCAGTAGGTTCCTGAGCGCGCGACGGAGCGCCGTCGGTCGGGCCCCTACCACGATCCGCTCCGACGCCTCGGCCGAAACGGCATGGCCAAGGTCCGCGAGGTCGGCCACCACGCTGTCGACCAGCGCCAGCAGGTCCACCCTTTCCGTCCGTTCCCGCCGCAGGTCCGCCCGGACGAATGCCAGCATCTCCTCCGTCATCCGCTGCATCTCGTCGAGCGCTCCGATCATCTTCCGGCGTGTCTCCGCGTCGTCGACCAGCTCGGCGTGCAGGCGCAGGCTCGTGATCGGTGTGCGGAGGTCGTGCGAGACCGCCGCCAGCATGGCCATCCGGTCGCGGACATACCGGTCGAGCCGTTCGCGCATGAGGTTGAAGGCCCGGATCGTCGCCCGGACGTCCGACGGGCCGGCCTCGCGCAGGGATTCCACGTCCTCGCCCCGCCCGAGCTGGCTCGCCGCAACCGCCAGGTGCCGCATGGGCCGCGCGATCCGGCGCCCCATGACGACCGCGACGCCGGCGGTACCGAGGGCCGAGAGGATGAATGACATCAGGAACGTCACGCCCCAAGGCGCGCCCGGCGGCGGCGCCACGGCGATGTTGAGCCACCGCCCGTCCGACAGCGCCACTGACGCCGCAAACCACCGGAGCCGCCAGGATGCGTGCCGGTCAGCATGATCATGACCGTGGAACCGGTCGTCGTCATCGTCGTCCAGGTGGTCATCGTGATGATCATGGTCCCCGTCGTCGTCGAAGCGCGCCCACACCGGCCCAACCCTGACCTGCCCGCGATCGACGCCAAGCGCGGCGGCCAGTTCGCGGGCAATGGCGGCGGCCGGTCCGCCGGCGCTCGCGGTGCGGACGAGCGGCTCGCCGGTCAGCGAGAACTGCGTCCGGCGCGTGCTGGCAGCCGTGACGACGGTGCCGTGCAGCGCGGCCGGCGTGTCCGTGAGCAACTGCGCCACGCTCGCCGTCCGGGTGATGACATTGTCGCGATGCGCATGGCGCACAGCCTCGACGCGTTCCCAGGCGAAGAGCGCGACAGCGACACCTTGCGCCACGACGAGAGTCAGGAGGAGCAGCAACGTGAGCTGGCCCGCAAGGCTGCGCGGTACCAGCCTCATGCGTCTTCCACCTTGCCGGCGAAGCGGTAGCCGCCGCCCCATACGGTCATGATGAGCTTGGGATCTTTCGGGTCGCGCTCGATCTTCTTCCGCAGGCGGCTCACCTGGTTGTCGACCGCGCGCTCGAACGGCACGGACCGCCGGCCCTGGGTCAGGTCGAGCAGCTGATCGCGGGAGAGAACCATCCCGGGGCGCTCCAGCAACGCCACGAGCAGGCGGAACTCACCCGTCGAGAGGGGGGTCACAACACCCTCTTCGTCGACCAGTTGGCGCCGCCCGGTGTCGAGCAACCAGCGGTCGAACCGCCGGACGCCTGCCGACCGGGGCTCGCGCCCGGGCGGCAGGCTCTGCGAGCGCCGGATCACGGCCCTGATCCGGGCCAGCAGCTCGCGCGGGTTGAACGGCTTGGTGACGTAGTCGTCGGCGCCCACTTCGAGACCCACGATGCGGTCGGTCTCCTCGGCCATCGCTGTCAGCAGGATGATCGGCAAGCGCGTCGTCGCGCGCAGGTGCCGGCAGAGCTGGAGACCGTCCTCGCCCGGCATCATGACGTCGAGCACCACCAGATCGATCGCCGCCGCGCCGAGCACCCGGCGCGCGGCGATGGCGCTCTCAGCGATGCTCACGCGCATTCCGTGACGCTCCAGGTACTGCGCCAGGGCCTCGCGGATCTCCCGGTGGTCGTCGACCACGAGCACATGTGGAGTGGCTTCCATCCGTCCAGCTTACGCGCCCAAGCGCCGGTCGCCGCAGGAAACCTGTAACAAGGTGTGCCAAACCTGCTCCCCGGCCATACATCGCGACAAATCCGGGTGTGCGGCGACAAACTCCTGCGACATCCGGCCCCCACATTGCCTGCATCCTTCGATCACCGATAACGGAGAACATCGATGCAGACGAAAACCAGGACCCTGATTGTCGTCGGGCTCGCCGCAGCCCTTGGCGGGGCCGCCATCGTCGGGGTCAGCCACGCCAATCACCGCGGCGGTTATGACGGTAGGCATGGACCAGGACTGGGCTTCCTCGACAAGGGAAGCCTCGCTGCTACAGCGCTGGAAGTGTTCGATTCCGTCGACGCGGACGGCAACGGGACACTCTCACAGGCCGAGATCGATCAGGTCCGCAACGATCGCCACGCCACGCATGACGCCGATCGGGACGGCAACCTCGAACTCGAGGAGTTTGCCGGTCTCTGGCACGAGACCACACGCCCGTTCACCGTGCGCGTCTTCCAGATGCTGGACACGAACGGCGACGCGGTCATCACGCGCGCGGAGTACGACCGGCCGCTGGCCGGGATCGTCGCCCGCCTGGACCGCGACGGCGACGGTGGCCTCTCGCTCCGTGACGGACGGCACCACCGCCATCACGGAGACCGGTGGGACGACGACTAGATCTCACCCGCCGGCCGGGGGCAGGCCCCGGCCGGCTTTGCCCGCGCCACCGAACCGGTCGAAGGCACATCAAAGGCCGGGTTCAGGCCCACAGCAACCCTTTGATCTCGGACATCCACAGGGTCAGCATGAGCGGCTCGCCGTCCGAGAACGGGCGGAAGCCGAACTTCGCGTAGAACGTCGTGGCCTGTTCGTCGATGGCCTGCACGACCACAGCCCGCGCGCCGACGACACCGGCGGCGGCGAGGCAGCGTCCCGTTGCGTCAATCAGGAGGTCGGAACCAAGGCGCCGGCCTCGCCAGTCCTCGTCGACGGCGAGTTGCCCCAGCAGGATGACAAGCACCGGGTCCGGCATGCCGCGGTTGACCCGCCCCAGGTTCTTGCCGGCGCCACAGTTCGGGACACAGGTTTGGACCGGTGACTGCAATCCGAGAAGTCCGACCAACGTGAAACGGCAATGGTGGCCGAAAGCGGCCGCCGCATGGCGGAAACCGCTTCTAGTCCTTATGTCGCAAGTGCGAATCAAGCCGGCCTCGCCAGCTTAACGAACTGATATCATGACGCTCGGTTCAGGTAGGAGAATCGATAGCGTGTTCCCCCTTGGCCTACCCACGGCAGTTGAGCAATTCCCGGATGGCAGGCTCGAACGCTCAATTTTTCCATTCATGAATCGTGGACAGGTCCGCGGCCGATGAGAGTTTCCGCAGGCACGGCACGTGCCCGGAACGGCTGGTTCTGCCGCACCGTCGGCAGATGCAGCGTCCTCCTGCTCTTGACCGGCACCTTTCTGCCGGGAACAGCGTCCCCGCAAGATCCTGAAATGCTGGAGAACGTAGTGGTGATCGGGCAACGCGCGCCCGGTATCGATCCTCTGTCCTCTCCCACGCCGGTGGAGATTGTCGGCGGCACGGCGCTCGAGGCTTACGGCGGCGAGAGCACCGAAAGCAACCTTGCCCGGACGCTTCCGTCGTACAATCTCAATCGCGAGCCGATTTCCGACGAGGCGAGCGTTGTCCGGCCAGCACTGCTTCGCGGGCTGCCGCCGGATTCCGTGCTGGTGCTCGTCAACGGCAAGCGCCGACACCGGTCGTCGGTCATCACGGTCTCAAGCGCCACGGCTCCCGGAAGCCACGGCCCGGACCTTGCGGCCATTCCCGGCATTGCGATCGAACGCATCGAGGTGCTGCGCGATGCGGCGTCCGCGCAGTACGGGTCCGATGCAGTGGCCGGCGTCCTCAACTTCGTGCTGAAGCAGCGTCCCGATACGCAGATAGCCGAGGCCCGATGGGGGCGCACATACGCGGGTGACGGGGGTCGCTGGACGCTGGCAGGCCACGCGGGGGTGCCGTTGGCCGACCAGGGGTTCGTTGCGCTGTCGCTCGAGCGGTCGCATCAGGCGCCGTCGACCCGGTCGGTGCAGCATGCCAGTGCCCGGCAGCTCGCCGCTGCGGGCAATCCGTGGATCAATGATCCCGGTTACGGCTACATCGACCATCCGTACGCGCAGACGTGGGGAACGCCTGAGGTGCGCGGCGACTGGAAGACGATGGTGAACGCCGGCCTTCCGCTCGGCGCTTCGACAGAAATCTACGGCTTCGGCAACTGGCATCGCCGGACCGTGGAAGGCGGGTTCTTCTTCCGCAACCCGGCACGGCGAGGTGGCGTTTTCAGCCTAGGCGACGAGGTGCTGCTGGCAGACCTTTCCGCGGACCCGACCTCCGTCAGGTGTAGATCCGGACTGGAGCCCGATTCCGGGGACTGGTCGAATCACGTCGCGGCGATCCGCCGTTACGTCGAGAACAACCCGAATTGCTACTGGATCGGCACCCAGTTTCCGGGCGGCTTTACGCCCCGGTTCGGCGGCGACGTGGAAGACGTTTCCTACCATGCCGGCGTGCGCGGCACGTTGCCGAATGACGCTCCATTGCTCTCCGGGTGGGACTGGGATCTTTCGGCCGGAATGGGCCAGCACTCAGTCGACTTCTTCATGGAACGAACGATCAACCCGCAGCTGCTGGCCCTCGGTCGCGAGCTGCCGACCAGCTACCGGGTCGGAGGATGGAGCGAGCGCGACTGGATCGTGGAGGGCAGCGTGGTGGGCCGGCTGGACGTCGGAACTGCCTGGCCGGTGACCGTGGCGCTTGGAACGGAAGTTCGCAACGAGCGCTTCGAGGTCGTGGCGGGAGACTTCAATTCCACCTTTGTTGACACACGCCTGGGCGGGCTGCGGGAACAGGGATTCGGAATCGGCACGAACGGCTTCCCGGGCTTCCAGGAACGAACCGCGGGAGCGGCGTCCCGGACGGCTCGGGGCGCCTGGCTGGATCTGTCGACGGATCTGAGTGAAGAACTGTTCGTGCACGGTGCGCTTCGACACGAACGGCACGAGGGCATCGGCAGCAACACGGACGGCAAGGTGGCCGCACGCTACGACCTGAGCGACGAAATCGCGCTGCGGGCCTCGGTCGGCAGCGCCTTCCGTGCGCCGACCGTGGGTCAGGCGTCGATCGAGAAAGTGATCACGCAGTTCGTTCCCGACCTGGGCGACCTGATCGACATTGCGACCCTTTCGGTGGACAACCCCATCGCGATCCTGAAGGGGGCGAAGCCCCTGACGCCAGAGACCGCCCGCTCGGTGAATGCCGGTGTCGTCGCACGCCTGGCCGGTTTCACGGTGACGCTCGACGGTTACCAGATCCGGATGAAGGATCGCATTGCGGTGACCTCCGAGTTCGACCTGTCGGAGGGCGACAAGGCGGCCCTTCGCGAGCAAGGCATCGCAGACGCCGACGCCTATGCCAGGGTGAAATTCCTGACCAATGATTTCGGCACGACCACACGCGGGGTTGACGTGAGCGCTGAGCGGCTGATTGCGCACGGGAACGATTCAGCGACGCGCCTCCATGCAGTCTTGAACTGGAATCGGACGCGCGTCGACGGCACGTCCACGCTCCTCAACGCGGGCGAAACCCTGGCTGCGGAACGGGGCGTTCCCCGGTGGCGCGGCGTGCTAGGGGCGAGCCACGAACGCGGGCAGCTCACCCTTTCCGGTCGCCTGCGACTCTACGGTCCGTTCACGAACGTCTATTACACCTCCGATCTCTCGTCCGCCCGGGAGGTGGGTACCCACGCACTCTTCGACGCAGAAGTCGCGCTGCGGATCACGGACGGAATCACGCTGGCCATTGGGGCGGAGAACCTGTTCGACACCTACCCGCCCCGCACCGACGCAAGAGACGGGGAGACGGTCGGACTGCCGTACCTTCGGCGATCCCCGTTCGGTTTCGACGGCGGCTACTACTACGCCCGCCTGCGCTGGGAACGGTGACGCGGGGGTTGGTGGCGGACAAGTTCACGAGGCGCCGGGCAACTCTCCGGAAACCGTCCACCTAGTGGAGCAACTCGGGTCGCAGCCGCCGTTCAAGCCACCATTTCGTTCCAGGCGATCTCCCAAAGACGCATGATGAGCGGCAACGTGAACGTTACCGCTCACGTGCCACGGCGGTCAGGAAATGCGTCGACTTCCGAGGCCCGAGCCGCTTCGCACGGTGGTTCCGTCGTCTCGATCTTCGGGCGGCAGTCAAGGTGACAACTGCCCGGCAGGCCCATCCCGCCGACGATCGCCTTCGCATGGCGTCGGAACAGGCCGCCTGGCCGCGATGCAATCCCGCTCGACCCCAAGGCAGTGACCAAGACGACCTCGCTCCCGGCGGCCGGTGCGAATTCGACAGGCCAACCACGACTCTCTCCGTGCCAGTGCTCTATCGAGGCGCCGCTGCGGGACATTTCCATACTTGGTCTCAACTCACGCAGGACTGTAGTCCACGCTGACGGTGGGACCTGGCTTTCGGGGCTTGTACGGGCGTGTCAGTTCGTGACGCCGGTCTCTTCTACATCGGGAAATTGCCTCCAACGGGGCGGGCAGGCATGACCAACGACGGGCGTCCTCCTCCGGAAGCCGTCCACGTAGCGCAGCAAAGAGCGGATACCCACCTTTAGCGGACAATTCGAGAGCAAGATTCGGGCTGCAAGGCAGTCCCGAACCCGTCAGGGTGCACCATCGCAGCGGGCGGCCCACAGGGGCGCCAGCACCTAGACAGCCGAGGGGGGAGATATCATGGTCGAACCGCAGAGGGTGCAAACGCAGGTGGCGAAGCGTTTCCGTAGCGACGACGAGCGCTGGGCGGCGGTCGTAAGCCGCGACCATGCCGCCGTTGGAACGTTCGTCTACTGCGTCACGACGACCGGCGTCTATTGTCGCCCGGGGTGCGCGGCCCGGCACCCGCGGCGCGAAAACGTGCGCTTCCACAATTCCTGTCAGGACGCCGAGTACGCCGGCTTTCGGCCATGCCGGCGCTGCCGCCCAAACGAGCCGCCCCTTGCCGAACGGCACGCGCGGGCGGTGGCGGCCGCGTGCCGCCTCGTCGAGACGGCGGAGGAACTGCCGGATCTCGACGCGCTCGCACAGGCAGCCGGCATGAGCCGCTTCCACTTCCACCGGGTCTTCAAGGCCGTCACCGGTCTCACGCCGCGCGCGTACGCCGCCGCCCATCGCGCGGATCGGTCCCGTGAAGCGCTGCGGAGGTCGCGAACGATCACCGAAGCCATCTACGACTCTGGCTTCAACTCGAGCGGACGGTTCAATGCAGCGTCGCCCGAGATGCTCGGGATGACCCCCGCGAAATTCCGGGGCGGTGGCGCGGGCGAAACGATTCGGTTTGCCGTCGGCGAGTGTTCGCTGGGTTCGATCCTGGTGGCAGCGACGGCGACGGGTGTGTGCGCGGTCCTGCTTGGCGACGATCCAGAAGCGCTGGCACATGATTTGGAGGACCGGTTTCCGCGGGCCGAGCTGGTCGGGGGAGACGGTGAGTTCGAGTCGGTGGTGGCCCAAGTCGTCAGTCTCGTCGAAGAACCTGCGCTCGGTCTCGATTTGCCGCTCGACATCCGCGGGACGGCGTTTCAACGGCGGATCTGGCTGGCGCTTTGCGATGTTCCGGCGGGTACGACCGCTAGCTACAGCGAGATCGCCGATCGTGTCGGCTCACCGAAGGCCGCGCGTGCGGTCGCGCGCGCGTGCGCCGGTAACCCACTCGCCGTCGCAGTCCCCTGCCACCGCGTGGTCCGGAACGACGGCAAGCTCGGCGGCTACCGCTGGGGCGTGGAACGCAAGCGGGTTCTGCTTGCCCGCGAGGCCTCGTCCTGATTTAGGCGCATTGGGGCGGGGTTGCACCGGCAAGGCTAGTCGTGCGCGGCAACGGCCTGAAGCGATGGACGCTTCCAGCGTTCTACGTCACTGATTCTTTGCGGGTGGCGCCCAGCCCGCGGTTGTTCAGCCGACGACGGAGTTCATGGGTAGCTGCTCGCGCGGCCGGTCGAGATCGCGCAGGCGGAGAATCCAACAGCCCGGACAAACTGGCGTACGCGATTGGCGCGGTGAGTGTGACCGTAGCAAGGGCGGGTTCCCGTGGTAGCGGCTGGCAGTGCCACTGCCCGGTGTCGCCGCACGTGTTGTGGGAGCCGACCTGACCCCACTGATGTCAGCGTCTGGGGGAAGAACAGTGGGCACGATCGGTGCCCGGAATCTGACGCCCGTGGCACCGGCTTCCACATCGGTCAACGGCTCCGTTCCCTGCGCACCTTCGGGAGCGACCATCGTTTCCACGTTTCTTGAGCCTGGCCGGCGTTCGTACCGGGAGATCAGCTGCGCGGACGAAACCACATGCGCCGCAACAGCCCGTCCTTCAGCACCAGATGGTGATACAGAGCCGCCGCGACATGCAGGGCAACCAGGGTCACCAGCGCCGCCGCGATCCAGCCGTGGGCAGCATGCTGAGGCAGCGCTGACAATTCCGCTGGCAGGGTCTCTGCAGCGCCACCGAAGACGATCGGGAAGAGACCCGCACCAAGGGCGGTGGCAAGCCCGGTAAGCACCATGCCGGCAATGAGCACATAGAAGCCCCGGTGCGTCCAGTAGGCAATCCGATCCAGAGAGGCGTTGCCGGTGGTCGCGCGCGGCGGTGTGCGGGTTCGCAGGCGCGTGATGAGGCGCAGGATCAGCAGCGCGCCGATCACCATGCCCGCGCTCATGTGCCCGGTCAGGGCGAAGATCTTGTCCGGGTTGTCATTAGCCATGTTTTCCAGGATAAGGCCACCGGCGACCAGCGAGATCAGGACCATCAGTGCCATGACCCAGTGCAGCGTGACGAGAAGGGGGTGGTACCGCTCCATCAATAGCTCCCTTTGGCAGTCGTTTCCTGACTATAGGTTGATCACGTAATGGACATAACCTCGAGAAATGCGCACAACTTGCGTTTTCAATGATTAACTCGGGTCGGGAAAGGCCGCTCAAGTGGAACACTGGACCGAGTTGCGCACCGCGTGGCTTGTGGCAAAGCTGGGCACGGTCAGCGCGGCGACTGCGGCGCCTGGCGTTCACTGGGCCACCGTGACTCGCCGGGTCGACTCCCTGGAGACCGCCTTCGGCGCGCCGCTTTCTCTCTGCCACGCCCGGGGTTACATGCCCACGGCGGCAGGCCAGGCATGCTAGAGGTGGCTAGCCGGGCGGATGAGATGTTCACCGAGCTCGAAGAGGCGGACGCGGGGTGGGACCGGGGAGCTGCCGGGCGAGTTTTGAGTGCGTGGCCTGCGGCCACGCGGACCTCAACGCGGCCCACAACACCCGACGTCGGAGACTGGCGCGGCTGCACGACGAGGAGCGTTCGGGTTTGCCGACTCCTGTGACCCGTGAAACGGATCGACGGCTGGCAGCGTAAGTTGTCAAGTAATCGACATAAGTCCCAAGTGATCTCGGCGACGGTCGCCAACTGGTGGACAGGAGCATGTGACTTGAATTACCAACTTAACAGCGGACTTAAGGTCGGTCTGGCGACATCGCTTGCCCTTTGGACCCTGGCTTTCTGGCTGCCCGCGGGCAATCACGCAGCCGCTGATGAGCCCTCGCGCGCGGCGTCCGCTCTCTTTACCGGTTGCAATCCGGTGAGCCTCCGCACGTTCTTTCACGCAGCGACCGATGATGCCTCTCGTGTGATCGAGCTCACCACGGCCGACATCGAGACTGCAGCGGAAAGCCGCCTGCGTGCCGTCACCCTGTTTGATCATGACGCCCCAGACGTTCTCAACGTCCGCGTCATCGCCAACGAAGCAAGCTTCAATATGACCGTGGTTTTCCTCAAAGCGATCTACGACCCCCGCTCGAGCGAACCCGGCTCTTCGAGTGCCTGGATCAGGAGCACGGAGGGAGCCCACTTCGGAGAGGCCGGTCTCATACTGGACGCCCTGGCCGGATTGGTTGACGCATTTCTGGACGAGTTCAGCCGCGCCAACCAGCACGCCTGCGACCAACGCACCTGATTCCGGCAGCCTGCTGCCACTTCCCGCCGGCCGGGCGGCGGCTTCGAATTCCACACCCTTGGTCAGCCATGCGGCCCTCGCGATCACCCGGCAGACCAGATCCCGGGCTGGCTGAGGAAAACTGGCGGGGAAACGCGCGCGTTTCTTCGCCGCTGGGCATGATCGTCAGGATGCCGGGCTGCGGCCCTCCCCTCGCGCACGCTCGAAGTGTCGAATTGCGAGCTCGAACTTGTCGCGGCATCCGGTGTTGCAGAACCCGACGACCTGCCCGTCGAACTCGGTGAGCGAATCGGGTTGCACCGGCTTGCCCGACCAGGGGCAGGTTTCGTTGATGCAGTCGGCAATGTCGAGAACGGACATCTTCCCTCCCGTAGTGTCGCGGCTGGCCGATCGAGTCTTGGCGGACGACCGGGCCGAAGTCAAAGCCAGCTTCCCGCTGACCTGACCGGCGCGCCATGATGCCCTGGCCCGTTCGAGAGCGGATATGTCCGGCTGGCGCCGATCGGATTCCTTCCGATCCGGATGCAGGCGTGTTGCAAGCCTGCGGTGGTGTTACGGAACAGGGACGGCGTCAGGCAAGTCCGGCCTTGCGTTCGCGCGCGGCGGCGCGCAATCGGTTGAAACCACACGACGGTCGCACCGACGTAGAATCCTCCCATGCCGATGATCTCCGAGGCCAGCCCAGTCGTCCATGCCGACCCGCTTCCGGACGCGGTCGACGTCGCGGTCATCGGCGCGGGAATCGTTGGCACCGCGACCTCGTGGTTTCTCGCGCAACGCGGAGCGAAGGTCGCCCTGATCGAAAAAGGGCGGGTTGCCGGCGAACAGTCAAGTCGCAACTGGGGTTGGGTACGCCAGCAAGGCCGGGATCGGGACGAACTGCCGATCATGATGGAGTCGAACAGGATCTGGCGGAGCCTCGCGAAGCACACCGGCGAGAAGGATCTCACGTTTACCGGCGCCGGCCTGGTCTATCTGGCCGAGAACCAGCAGGGGCTCGCCCGGTTCGAGGCGTGGCACGACGTGGCCAGGGAGCACCAGCTCGACACCCGCATGCTCTCACCCGAAGCGGCACGGGAGGCGGCGCCCGGCGTGGAGGGCCGTTGGATCGGCGGAATGCTGACACCGAGCGACGGGCGGGCAGAGCCGTCCGTCGCGGTACCGGCGCTGGCACGCGCCGCGAAGCGCCTTGGGGTCTCGATCACGGAGAACTGCGCGGTCCGCACCATCGACATCCAGAATGGCAGTGTCTGCGGCGTGCACACGGAATCCGGACCCGTCCGGGCCGACCGGGTGGTGCTCGCGGGCGGTGCCTGGTCGACGTACTTCGCGCGGAACGCCGGACTCGACCTGCCGCAGCTCATTGTGCGGTCCAGCGTGGGACGCACCCACCCGGTGCCTGACCGTGGACTCCCCAACATCTCCGCGCCGGGGCTCGCCATGAATCGCCGCGCAGACGGTGGCTACACCGTGACGACCGGCGACGTCGTGGAGCATTACTTGTGCGCACGGTCGTTCACGAACCTCCCCAAGTTCGTGCCGCTGCTGAAGAAGTCGGCCAGGGAACTGAAGCTCCGGCCAAAGCCTCCGGCAGGTTATCCGGGCGCATGGGGCGCGAAGACGCGCTGGTCCCCCGAGGAGGTCACGCCGTTCGAGCGGATGCGAGTACTGAACCCACCCCCGTCGGACGAGGTCAGGCGGCGCCTGGCGAAACGGCTGCTGGAGCGGGCGCCGTGGCTGGACGACGCCGGCGTCGCGGAGATGTGGGCAGGGATGATCGACGTAACTCCCGACGCGGTGCCCTACATCTGCGAAGTGCCGTCGCCCGCCGGGCTGTTCATCGGCACCGGCATGAGCGGGCATGGCTTCGGGATCGGTCCAGGGGCCGGCCGCGTTCTCGCAGATCTCGTCCTCGGACGTCCGACCGGCTTCGACCTGTCACGGTTCCGTTTCGAGCGTTTCGCCGATGGCAGCCCCATCGTTCCCGGCCCCTACTGAGGCGGTTCTACCCTACCGGCGGCCGGCCGGGCTACGGATACCCATGTGCCCGATGTATGGTCGAAGTGTGCACCGACGCCGTGTCTCGCGCTCGGCGTAACCACCGCGACCCACACCAGGAGAGATCCATGCCGTACCCGCTGAAACCGGGAACGATGTACATGATGCCGACCCATTTCGGCCCGATGACAGGGCCGCGGCAGGGACCGGGTGGAAAGTCGGGCGTCTTCTCGCCTGACCAGCGCAAGACCATGACCGTATCGGTGCGCTTCCGGACCGAAGCGGGGCAGGTCGAGCCGTTTCTGCCGCCCGGCTTCACGCTCGACGGCGAACCGGTGGTCGAGGTGTTTGCCTCCTACATGACACGGATCGCCTGGCTGGCGGGGCGCGGCTACAACGTGCTCGGCGTGAGGGTGCCGGTGGTCTTCCAGGGCAGCGAGGACCGCGCCGCCGGCCCCTTCCTCATGGTGCTGTGGGAAAATCTGACGGATCCGATCCTCACGGGCCGCGAACAGCTTGGCTTCTCGAAGGTCTATTGCGAACTCCCCGAGCCCGTTGAATTCAACGGCGAGACCCACTGCACGGCGAGTTGGCAGGGGTTCCGCTTCCTCGACATGAAGGTGCGCAATCTGAAAGAGGCCGACCCGCAGGCTGCAGTGTCGGCGCCCGCACCGAACGACGGCGGCACGTTGAGGGGCGTGCTGCATTACAAGTACATGCCCAAGACCGGCGCCTGGGGTGAAGCGGATGCTGCCTACGCGGTGCTCAGCCCCGCCGCGGATCCGGGTGCAGCGCCGCAGGCCCTGTACACGGGCGATGGCGAACTCACATTCCACCGGGCTCGCTGGGAAGACCTGCCCACGCAGTACATGATCGTCAACGCCCTTCACGGGCTGGAGATCAACGAATATCGCGGTGCCACGATCGAGCACCGCGTCGGCGGCGGCGACCTGATCGACCAGCGCATCGTCACGTAGGCGAGGGGCCGGACGGTCTGGGACGCCACTGCCACTGAAACGCCGATCGTGTTGCGCGTCCGACGACCGACCGGCGCGCCGCCAGCAAGCCGGGCTCCTGCCCGCAATCGGAAGCCCAACTACGTCCAGGCGGCGGGCTTTAGGTGCGGCCGGCCGTCGCCGTTCGCAATGGAAGTGACTACCCGATCCGGCAGCCGGTGCCCCCGTCGACCGGCAGCGCGACCCCGGTGACGAAGCCGGCCTCGTCGGACGCCAGGTAGAGGGCCGCATAGGCGACATCCCACGCGGTACCCATCTTTCCACCGAGGGGAATCCGCGCGTCGCGCTCAGCGGCAACCTCCTCCCGAGGGCGGTTCCACGCCCGGGCCCTGGTATCGACCGCCATCGGCGTATCCATCAAGCCGGGCAGGATCACGTTGGCGCGGATGCCGTACTCCGCGTTCTGGATGGCGATCTGCTTCGTGAACGCCACCATGCCCATCTTGCTCGCCTTGTAGGCCACCCAGGGATAGGACTCGACGGCGGCGACCGAGGAGATACTGACGATCGCGCCGGAGCGCTGCTCGCGCATGATCGGGATCGCGTGCTTGCACGCCATGACGGTGCCGCGCAGATTCACTGACATCACCCGGTCGAATGCCTCCTCGGTGATCTCGGTCACGCCCGCATCCCCGCCGGCGACGCTGATCCCGACGTTGTTGTGCAAGATGTCGAGGCGCCCCCAGCGGATCCTGCATTGCTCCACCGCTGCCGCGACCTGTACCTCGCGGGTAACATCAGCTTCGAAGGTTGCGGCTTCACCACCCTCCCCGACGATCATTTCTGCCGTCTCGGTCGCCGATGTGAGATCGCGATCGACGCACAACACCCGGGCGCCCTCGCGCGCAAAGAGCAGTGCCGTGGCCCGGCCGTTGCCCAGGCCCTCGCCCGGACTCTGCCCCGCCCCCATGATGACGGCGGTCTTGCCTTCCAGTCGCATCGTTCACTTCCCGTTGGGTTCGCAGGGCGGCGCAGCCGCTGGCCACAGCGCTAAGCTGATTGGAGTCTGGCAAATGGGATCAGCAGAGCGTAAACCGGCCTGGCGGCTCGCTCAACGGGAATTGCGCGCTCAGGTAACGCCTTCCACTAGCCAACCGTCCAGTACCGCCCAAATGGGCCGTTGATCCCGACAGGAGCCGCGGCTTCCCCCTAGTTGCCTGGCCGCCACCCGCGAAACCATGTGCAGCATGCGTTTCACGGGCCTCACACGCAGCTGCTCCGGTGGGAAAGCTCCTGTGCAGGCAGAGCGTCGGCCGGCAGGCATGGAGAAGCACTTCGTTATCCGGGTGCTGCCACCACAGTCGTCCAACGGCTTACCGTGGCGACCCGCAACATTTGAAACTTTCAGGATTTCGGAGCGCCTTTACTCGATCCGTTTCAACCACATTGATTCGCCGTAACTGCCGATCCCACGTCGCGGCTGTACCCATCCTGGAGGTCATCGCCGCGCTGCTTCGCAAATCGTTCCACGTTCGGAGACCACAGTGGGCAAGGGGCTCACCGACCGTCAGGGCCCCCGGGGGCATCCCACCAGATACCAGCCCCGGTGAGTCCATCGCGCTGCGACCGAGCACAGCAACTCGCCGCGGAATTGTGCCACAGGCACCAGTCTCGGAGCCCCCCACCCCACCGGCTAGCCAAATAGTTGACGAAATTAGTAGCCTATCGGGCCGGGCTCCGGGGCGTGCACATCGAAGCGCATCGTACCGGGTCCCCTATGTTCGCCGCGAGGTCCGGACTCGGCTGTCTCCTGGCCGACGGTCCTGCGGCAGGAGGGAACACTTCCACATGCACATTCACAGATTGGTTTCGGTAGCCATCGCGGCTGCGGCACTGGCTTGGTCCGCAACCGCGTCGGCCCATGAACACGCCACCTGGTTCCAGGGCGAGGATGCCGGCTTCCCGGCGCCCACGGGTGCCAGCGACATCGTACCGGAAGGCTCGAAGCTCATGCGCCTGTTTGACGGCGGCTGTGCGCTGACCGAGGGCGTAGCAGCCGGCCACGACGGCTACATGTACTTCAGTGACATCACCTTCACGAAGTTTTGCCCGGACCCGTCGGGGCTGTACGTGCAGGCCGGCAACATCTGGCGCTACGACCCCGCATCCGGCGACACAACCATCTTCCGCAGCCCGAGCGGGATGTCGAACGGCATCAAGTTCGACCGCGACGGCAACATGCTGGCGGCCCTCGGAGCGGACTACGGCGGTCGCATGCTGATCAAGACCGACATGGCGAGCGGGAAGTCCTACGTCCTGTCCGGCACATACGCCGGCAAGCCCTACAACGCTCTCAACGACATCACGATCGACGAGCAGGGCCGGATTTACTACTCCGACCCACGCTACCTGGGTCATGAGCCGGTATTTCAGCCGGGGTTCGCGGTCTACCGCCTCGACCCTGATGGCTCCGTCGACCGCATCATCACCAACGGTGGCAAGACCAACGGTGTGCTGGTATCGCCCGACCAGTCGACGCTTTATCTCGTGAGCAACGACAACGGGTGGCTCGGCTTCATGCAGCTTGATGAGACCGACCAGGCGCCCACCGTAGGCCTACACCTGTTGCAGGCCTATGACCTGAACGCCGACGGGACGGCGAGCAACCGCCGAGTTTTGGTCGACTATGCCACGCACTACCCCGGGCAGCCTTGCAGCGGACCCGACGGCCTTGTCGCTGATGTCGACGGCAATATCTACATCGCCGAGCGTTGCGAGCACCGGCCCGGCATCGCCGTGCGCGACCCCGACGGCAACGAGATCGCATTCATCTCGACCGGCGAGGAACTGCCGACCAACGTCGGCTTCGGCCGCGGCGTCGAGCGGAACGTGCTCTACGTGACGTCCGGCAAGAGCCTCTACAAGATCAAGTTGGGCAAGGACGGCTACGAACTTCCGTAGCGGTTCGCGGGCGGGCGGCGAGTCCCGCCGCCCGCCCCTTTTTTTTTCTCCCGTCGTTCAGACGGGGTGCCAGGTTGCCTCCTCGCCCGCTCCCTCGGCACGTACCCGTTCTTCCGCCTGCAGGTGCAGCAAGGTGGCGTACACCGACCGGCAGGCCGCGCCAAACAACGCAGGATCGAGTCCCGCGTAGTTCTCGGCCACGATCTCCGGGATCGGGCGCGGACGGGCGCGCAAGCTCGCCAGCACGCCATCGCAGCGACGCAGCCGGTGCGCCTTCAACGCAGCCAGAAACCTTCCGGGTTCGGTGATCGCACGGCCGTGGGTCGGCCGCAGCAGGCGGTCATCGTCCTGCAGCAGGCGGTCGAGACTCGCGAGATATGCCGTGAGATCACCGTCCGGCGGCGAAATGACCGTGCTCGCCCAGCCCATGACGTGATCGCCGGAGAAAAGAGTCCCTTCTTCGGGCAGGCGGAAACACAGGTGGTTGGACGTGTGGCCGGGCGTATGCACGGCCTGGAGGGTCCAGCCGTCACCCGCCACCGTGTCTCCGTCCGCCATCACCGTGTCCGGCTCAAACGCGGTATCGGCACCCTCGTCATCCAGACTCGACCCGGCCCCGCCGGCGTGCGGACCACAGCCGTATACCGGTGCGCCGGTCGCCTCGCTGAGCGACGCGGCTGCCGGCGAATGGTCAATGTGCGTATGGGTCACGAGGATGTGCGACACCACGCGGTCCGCGGTGGCGCGGACCAGGTTCTGCACGTGCTCCGGGATGAGCGGTCCGGGGTCGATCACCGCCACGTGGTCGCCCGCGCCCACCACGAACGTCGCGGTCCCGTACAGAGTGTACGGCCCGGGGTTGTTCGCCACCACCCGCTGCACGAGCGGCGACAGGCGCTCGGCCTCGCCGTAGTTGACGTCGTCCTCGCGGACAACGAGGTCTTCCAGTGCGGGAACGGTTGGCATGCAGAGATCCTCGCCGCGGTAGCGCAGTCTAGGCGACCCGGCCGGCGCCCACCGGCGAGGCCGAAGCTACCGCTACGGCGCCAGCGCCTCCTGCATGAAGGCCTGCCAGATCTCCGCGGGCGGGCCGCCGCCGACGACGCCGTCCATCGGGCCGGAATCATCCCGGCCGATCCACACGCCGCAGACCACGTCGCCGGCGAAACCGATGAACCAGGCATCCCGGTGATCCTGCGTGGTCCCGGTCTTCCCGAACGCCTGCACGCCGTCGAGGCCGGCCCGGCGACCGGTTCCGCTCGTGACCACGCTCCGCAGCAGGCCGCGCATCGCCTCGATCGTCGATGCTGACAGACCGTCCCGGCGCGGCGCCGGCGTCCGTTCCCACACTGTCCCCTCGGGTCGGGTGCGGACCTCCACGTACCCGTACGGCAGGATCGGTGACCCGCCGTTCGCGACCGCCACCAGCGCTGCCGTCATGTCGAGGAGAGTCACTTCGGATACCCCGAGCGCCAGGCTCGGGGCGTCGTCGAGTTCCGCCGTGATCCCGAGGCGCTCGGCGAGCCGGATCACCCTGCCTCTACCGATGTCCTGCATCAGCCGGACCGCCACCGAATTGGAGGAGCGCGCGAATGCCTCGCGCAGCGAGATCTCGCCGCGGTAGACGTTGTTGTAGTTGCGCGGGCTCCAGTTCCCCACGGTCACCGGAGCATCACGCACGCGGTCATCCGGCTGACGGCCGGACTCGAGAGCTGCAAGGTAGACGAAGATCTTGAACGCCGAGCCCGGCTGTCGAGCCGCCTGCGTCACCCGATTGAACTGGGAGCGAGCGTAGCTTCGCCCGCCGGCCATCGCCAGCACCGCGCCGTCGAGGCTCATGGCCACGAGGCCGCCCTCGATCCCCGGATGATCGGCCAGCCCCGCCTGCAGGGCCCGTTCGGCCGCCAGCTGCAGGGACGGCACGAGCGTGGCGACGATCTCGACATCCTTGGTCCGGTCACGGGCGGGACCGGTCTGGTTCACGACCCAGTCCGCGAAGAAGCGCCCGCCCCAGGCGGTTCCGTCGCCACCCGTCACTTGCGCCGGCCGCTCACGGGCCGCCGCCGCCGCCGAGGCCTCCACGCGGCCGGCCGCGACCATGGCGGTCAGCACCACCTCCGCCCGGGCTCGCGCGCGATCCGGGTGTCGGGTCGGGGCCAGTCGCGAGGGCGCCCGCAGCAGGCCCGCCAGCATCGCCGACTGGGCCAGGGTGAGCCGCGCCGGCGTGGTCCCGAAATAGCGGCGCGCCGCGGTCGCGATTCCGTAGGCGCCGGCGCCGAAATAGGCGCGGTTGAGGTAGCTTGCGAGGATCTCGGCCTTCTCGAAGCGAAGCTCCAGCCAGAAGGCGAGAAGCATCTCCTGCACCTTGCGCTCCAAGGTGCGGGCCGGGGTCAGGAACGCCAGCTTCGCAAGCTGTTGCGTGATCGTGGAGCCGCCCTGCACCACCCGGCCCGCTCGCCAGTTGGCCAGCGCCGCGCGCCCCAGCGCCAGCGGGTCGAAGCCCCAGTGCCGGAAGAACCGCCGGTCCTCGATCGCGATCACCGCATCGATCAGCGTCGGCGAGACGTTCTCGAGGTTGACGTAGCCGCCGTAGACGTCGCCGTATGCCGCGGTAAACGTCCCGTCGGCGGCAAACACGGAGACGCTGCCGGCACGGTCGCCGCCACCCATGTCCGAAATGTCCGGCAATCCGAGCGCGCACCAGGCGACGAAGCCGAACGTGGCCACCAGGGCCAGTCCGGCCACGCGCGCCACCAGGCGCCCCACGAACCGACCGACGACCGCCCGCCACGAACGCGGCGGCTCGGAGGGAGCGCGCGGACGCCGCCGTCCCTTGCCGTCAGCTGCCGCCGCGGAGGCTTTCGCGCCCCGCACGCCGGCCTTCCCTGCCTGCTGTGATGTCGGTCGCAAACGGCGTGACGCCATCGGGCCTGGCCCCGATTCCGATCAAACGTCGAGGTTTTCCACCTCGAGAGCGTTCTTCTGAATGAATTCGCGCCGCGGCTCCACCACGTCGCCCATGAGCTTGGAGAACAGGTCGTTGGCCTCGGCGCCATCGCCGACCTGGACCTGCAGGAACGTGCGCGCCTCGGGGTCCAGAGTCGTTTCCCAGAGCTGGCCGGGGTTCATCTCGCCCAGCCCCTTGTAGCGCTGAATCGACAAACCCCGCCGGGCCAGCCGTTCGACCTCGGCATGGAACCCGGTCGGGGTGCGCAACTGCATCTGCTCGTCGCCGACGTGAAACACCATCGGCTCCGTATACAGGTCCCTGAGGTCCTCGGCCCGCGCCCTAAGGCGCCGGCCCGCCGGCGACGCGAGCAGTGCCTCCGGCACCCGGTAAGCCGAGTGGACGCCACGGCGGTTGTGATGGAATTCGTATCCGGGTTCTCCGGCGGAAGACTCGCCGGACCAGCCGTCCTCGCCGGGCTCGGCCATGCCGTTCATCCGCACACAGACGCGTTCGACGAGCTCGGCGGCGGCCGACGGATCGCCGAAGACATCCACGGCGAAACCGTTGCAGATGGCGATCTGCTCCACGAGCGTCGGCGACAGGCGGTGCGCGAGCTGCCGGACCAGGGCCGCGTCGTCGTAGGCCTGCATGATGATGGCCCGCAGGTCCGCGTCCGAATGCTCGATCCCCTCGGCGCCGGTGCGCAGGACAGCCTTGCCGAGTATGGCGCCGATCAGGTGGCTCCTGAGCTCGCCGTCATCCTTCAGGTACACCTCGCTGGATCCCTTTCGCACCTTGTAGAGCGGAGGCTGGGCGATGTACAGGTGACCGCGCCGGATGACCGGCTCCATGTGCCGGAAGAAGAACGTCAGGATCAGGGTGCGGATGTGTGCGCCGTCGACGTCGGCGTCGGTCATGATCACGACCTTGTGGTAGCGAAGCTTGTCGATGTCGAATTCCTGGCCGATCCCGGTGCCCAGCGCGGCGATCATCGTGCCGATCTCGGCCGACGCGAGCATCTTGTCCATGCGAACCCGTTCAACGTTCAGGATCTTGCCCTTGAGCGGCAGGACTGCCTGATTCTTGCGGTTGCGCGCCTGCTTCGCCGAGCCGCCCGCCGAATCGCCCTCGACCAGATAGAGTTCCGAGAGCGCGGGATCACGCTCCTGGCAGTCCGCCAGCTTGCCCGGAAGGTTCGCAATATCGAGCGCGTCCTTGCGGCGCGACAGGTCGCGCGCCTTCCGCGCCGCCTCGCGGGCCAGCGCCGCCTCCACGATCTTCTGCACCAGCCGCTTGGCCGTATCCGGGTTCTTCTCCAGCCACTCGGTCAGCCCGGCACCGACGACGTTCTCGACGGCGGGCCGCACCTCGGAGCTCACGAGCTTTTCCTTGGTCTGCGACGAGAACTTCGGGTCCGGCACCTTGACCGACAGGATTCCCGTCAGCCCCTCCCGCATGTCGTCGCCGGCGAGTTGGACCTTCTCCTGCCGCGAACCGCCGAACTCCTGCACGTAGCGCGTGACCGACCGGGTCAACGCCGCCCGGAAGCCGGCCAGATGGGTGCCGCCGTCGCTCTGCGGAATCGTGTTGGTGAAGCACAACATCGTCTCGTGGTAGCCGCGGTTCCAGCGGAGCGCGAGCGCGACCTCGATGCCGTCCCGTTTGTCGGTGATGAGCACCGGGTCTTCGTGGAGCGGCACCACGGTGCGGTCGAGAAACGCGACGAATTCGCGAAGCCCGCCCTCGTAGCGGAAGTCATGGACCGACGGCGTGCCGTTCCGGCGGTCCGTCAGAACGATCCGCAGGCCGCCGTTGAGGAACGCCAGCTCGCGCAGCCGCTTCTCGAGGCGGGTGCGGTCGTACTCGACGTTGGTGAACACGTCCGGCGAGGCGATGAACGTCACCTCGGTGCCCCGTCGTCCGCCGGCGTCGCCCGCCACCGTGAGCGGCCCCTCCGGGACACCGCCGACGAAACCGATGCGGTGTTCCCGCTCGTCCCGCCAGATTCGCAGGTCCAAGCGTTCCGACAGCGCGTTCACCACCGACACGCCGACCCCGTGCAATCCGCCCGACACCTTGTAGCTGTCCTCGTCGAACTTGGCGCCGGCATGCAGGTGGGTCATCACCACCTCGGCCGCGGACACGCCCTCGTCCTCCTGGATCCCCGTGGGAATCCCGCGGCCGTCGTCGCTCACCGTCACCGACCCGTCGGCATTGAGGACGATGTCGATCCGCGTGCAGAAGCCCGCCAGCGCCTCGTCCACCGCGTTGTCGACCACCTCGAACACCATGTGGTGGAGGCCCGAGCCGTCGTCGGTATCCCCGATGTACATCCCCGGGCGCTTGCGAACCGCCTCGAGCCCCTTGAGCACCTTGATGCTGGTGGCGTCGTACTCCGCGCCGTTCGAGCTGACCGCCGGTTCGTCCTGGGCGACGTCGGGAGCCGCGACCGGGAACCGGGCCCGGGTCGCGTATTCCTCGGACCGTTTAGGGCTTGGCATTAGTGCACCGCTCCCTCGACTGCGCGCACGGCCTTCAGCGGCACGGGCTGCACGTGGCGGAAATCGCCGAACGAACCGGCGTCGGCGCCGGTCAGCCAGATCTGCGCGCCCAGCGCATCAAGTTCGGCGGCCAGGGCGGCCCGGCGCTGCGGGTCCAGGTGCGCGCACACCTCATCGAGCAGCACCAGCGGCGGGGACCCGCGACGCGCAGTCTCCACGCGGACGGCCGCCAGCACCAGGCTGATGAGCAGCGCCTTTTGCTCACCGGTCGAACATCGCGCCGCTTCCACGCCCCGGTTCCGATGGTGCACGACCAGGTCGCTCCGGTGCGGACCCGTGGACGTGCGTCCGGATGCCTGGTCGCCGGGCCGGGCCGCGCGCCACAGCGTCTGCAAACGCTCGGAGGCGGCGGTTGGCCCCGCGGATTCCAGCAGTCGCTCGACGCCGCCCCGGACCCCGATATCGGCAACCGGAAACGATCCGGCGCCGCTGGCGACGGCATTCCCCAGCACCGAAACCGCCTCGAGGCGCGCCTGTGCGACCGCCACGGCCGCCGCGCCCATCGCGCGTTCCACGGACCCGAGCCAGGCGTCTGCCAGTCGGCCCTGCTTCAGGAGCTCGCGGCGCTGCCGGGAAGCCCGCTCCCAGTTCGCCGTCAGCGCCGCATGATCGGGATTCATGCCGGCGACCAGCCGATCCAGGAAACGGCGGCGGACCGCTGCACCCGCGTTGAACAGCCCGTCCATCGCGGCCGTGAGCCAGTGCACCGCGAGGAGTTCGCCGAGTCGCAACGTGGAGTCGGCCTCCTGGCCATCGATTCGCACGCGGCGCTTGCCCCGACGGCTCCAGCCGGTGCCGATGCGTACCGTGCGGTCGCCGGCCCGCAGCACGAAGCTGAGCGTCCAGCCGGCGGTGTCGTCGCGTGCCATGTCGGCGAGCCGCGCCCGCCGGAGGCCGCGGCCCGGCGCCAGCATGGACACCGCCTCGAGGAGATTGGTCTTCCCGACACCGTTGGGCCCGGTAATCGCGAGCGAGCGGGGCTCCAGGTCCAGCGTGAGCCGCGCGTGATTGCGGAAGTCGCGAAGCTCGGCCCGGACCAAGGCTGCCGCCGCACGATCCGCTCCCGGACGTGTCGGCAACACCTTCTGCATTCGGGTCCTGGTCAGACCCTTATCGGCATGATGACGTGCAGCCTGCCGACCTCTCCGGTGTCGCGGATCACCGCCGGCTGGCCGGAGGCCTGGAACTCGATGATCATCTCGTCGCCCTGCGCGGTCTGGCAAAACTCCATGAGGTATTCGGACCGAAACCCGATCACGACCGGGTCGCCCCGGAACGAGCCCTCGAAGACCTCCCGCCCCGCGCCGTGCTGGTGGTCGCCAGCGCTCGCGGTGAGACTCTCCTCGCTCAGTTCGAACCGGATCGCCCGGCTCTTCTTGTCGGCCACGAGGGCCAACCGTTCGAGGCCCCGTTGAAGGGCCCCGCAGTTGATCTGCAGCGTGCTGTTGCACGTCGTCGGAATCACGCGCTGATAGTCGGGGAACTTGCTCTCGTGCAGGCGGGTGACGACCACGACATCCGCGACCGCGAGCCGCATCCAGCCGTTCCCCATGCCCACGCCCACGGCGCCGTCCGAGTCCGCCAGCAGCCGCTCGATCTGCTCGACCGCCTTGCGCGGCAACGTCACGCCCTCCGCCAGCGTCTCCGCCCCCGGCGGGCACTGGCATGCGGCCTGCGACAGGCGATGGCCATCGGTGGCGCCGGCCCGGAGGAGATGCTGCCCGCCGTCTTCCACGGTGTGCAGGAAGATGCCGTTCAGGTGCATGCGGGCCGGATCTCCCGACATCGAGATCCGGCACCAGCTCAGGAGCTGCCGCAGGTCCGAAACGGGCAGTTCGAACACCTGCTGCCACTCCAGATCGTGCAGCGTCGGAAAATCGTCGGTCGGCAGCGACGGCAGAATGAACTTGCTCTGCCCGGCATCAACGACCAGCCATGCGCCGTCGCCATCCGAATCGCTGCCCGGGGCCAGGGAGACGCGCACGTCCACGCCCTCCGGCAGCTTGCCGACGACACTGTAGAAAAGGGGTGCCTCGACGGTGGCCGCGCCGGCGCTCTCGACCTGGGCAGCCAAGCGTTCGGATTCGTACAGCACCTGATTGTCGCCGGCGTCGAACACGACGCTGCCCGCCTCTGCCCGGATCAGCACGTGCGAGAGGATCGGGCGGGTCCCGACCCGCTCGACCACGCCGTGCATGTGCGCCAGGGGCGCCAGCAGGGCGCTTCGCCCCTGGGTGAACCGCAGGCCGGCGTCGGATCCGGCGCCGACTTCGCGCAGGAGCGCTGCATGTCCCTGCGCAGACACGTTGAGCGGCATGACCACGTGCACCGTCTCGTCGCTGGTGGCGCCTCGGATGACCGCCGCGTGCTTGGGGCTGTCGAACTCCAGGACGAGTTCCGAGTCGGGGATCACGCGGCAGCAGGCCGTCACGTAGTCGCCGTTGAAGCCGATGGCCAGCGCCTTGCCTTCGTACTTGACGTTGATCAGCTCGCGGCCGAGGCCGCTGGCCGGATTGCCCGCGCTCAGGATGAGCGTGTCGCCGCCCAACTGAAAGGTGATCCCGCGGCTCTTGGGATCGGTCACGGCGCTCAGCCGGTCGATGGCCTGCAGCAGGGACTGCCGGTTGACCTGCAGGCGGTTTTCGAGCGACTGGGGGATCACGCGCCGGTAGTCGGGGAAGCCCCCCTGGCTCAGACGCGCGGTCATGGACACCGAGCCGACGTCCAGTCGCAGCAGGTTGTCGCCCGACCACAGTGCCACGTCGCCGTCCGCATTGCGCAGGAGGCCGTCCACCTGTTCGACCGCCTTCTTGGGCAGCGTGATCCCGTCCTTGATCGCGCCGCCGCCCGCCTCCAGCACGTGCGCCGAGCATGCGAGCCGATGTCCGTCGGTGGCCGCCGCCCGCAGCAGCGTCTTCCCGTCCTCGTCGGCGGTATGCATGAAGATCCCGTTGAGGTGGAGCCGCGCATCGTCGTCCGACATCGAGACCCGGCAGGAATCGATCAGCCGCCGGAGCTCCGCGGCGGGCAACTGCAGCGGCGCATCCTCGGGCGGCTCGGCGAACTTCTGGAAGTCGCCCGGGGCCAGTGAGGGCAGGGCAAACGTGCTCCCGCCTGCTTCGATGATCACCCGCTTTTCGGGTTCTCCGCCCAAGGAATCCGGCAGCTCGGTAACGGCCCCGTCGGGTTCCGAGCCGGCCGCTTCGGCGACCGGCGTCATCCGCACCTGGATCGCCGTGTTGCGCGGAATCCGGTTCACCAGGTCGTGCAGGAGATGCGCCTCGACGGTGGCCTCGCCCTCCTCCTCGACCGTGCCCGTCAGCCGTTCGGATTCGTAGAGGACCTCGTCATCGCAGGCGTCGAATGCGATCGTGCCGTTCTCCCCGTCCGCGCCGCGCTGCGCCCGAATCAACGTGTGGGCGAGGATCGGCGCGCGCGTGCGGTCGCGGCGTTCCGCCACCCCGTACACGTGCTTCAGAGGCGCCAGCAGATCCTTTTGATCAAGCGTAAATTTCATGGAATCACGTGATCGGAACCGGCCCTGCGGCCGGTGCAGCCACACGTCTTTTCGCGACGAGTCTTCAGGGGCGTCAGTTTAGCAGGACGCGCCCCTTCTTGCACCTGGAATCAGTCTAGAATCCAGTGCTTCAGCTTCTCGACGTCCTCCACCAGCACGGGCTCGTTCGCGAGCCGTTCGTCGACCCGCCGCGTGGAATGCACCACAGTGGAATGGTCGCGGTTGAACCGGCCGCCGATGTCCGGAAGGCTCATCGGCGTGAGCTGCTTGCAGAGCCACATCGCCACCTGGCGCGGGCCCACGATGCGGCGCTCGCGGCGGGCCGAGACAAGGTCCCCCCGGCGCAGGCCGTAGTACTCCGTGACCGCCTTCTGGATGGCCTCCACCGTCACCCGGCGCTGGTTGGCGCGCAGCAAGTCGGGGAGCGCGTCGCGCACCAGATCGAGCGTCACCGGGCGCTTCTCGTACTCCGCGTGCGCAACGACGCGCGCCAGTGCCCCGGTCAGCTCGCGGATGTCATTCGTGATCTTCGTGGCCAGGAACTCGAGCGCCGCGTCGGGAACACTGACCTCGTCGTAGCGGCTGCGGTGCCGCTGCAGGATGCTGAGGCGCAGCTCGTAGGTGGTCGAGCGCAGCTCGGCCAGGAGACCGCCGCCGAGCCGTGAACGCAGCCGCCGGTCGACGTCCTCCATGTCCACCGGCGCCCGGTCGCCCGAGACGACGATCTGCTTCCCCTCGTTCGAGAGCGCATCGAAGGTGTGGAAGAACTCCTCCTGGGTCTGGACCCGGCTGGCCAGGAACTGCACGTCGTCGACCATGAAGACATCGACGGTCCGGAAGCGCCGCTTGAACGCGTCGGTGTCCTTCGCGCGGAGCGCCGCCACGAACTCCGACGTGAACTTCTCGGAGGACAAATAGGCGACGTTGCGTTTCCCGCGCCCGATGATCTCCCAGGCGATCGCGTGCATCAGATGCGTCTTGCCGAGGCCGACGCCCCCGGAGAAGAACAGGAGGTTCCGGTTGCCGCTGGTCCGCCCCTCGGCCACCCGCCGGGCGGCGGCGTAGGCGACCTGGTTGCTCGCGCCGACCACGAAGGAGTCGAACGTCCGCTGCGGATCGAGCACGCTGCCGACATGCGAGGGCGCTGCCGACGGTGGCGCCTCCCCTGGCGCGGCCGTCCCGTCCTCCTTGACGACGATCTCGACGCGCCGCACCGACGGGTCCGCCGCCGAGCAGCTGGACAGGATCTGCCCGAGATACTGGCTCCGCACCCACTGCCGATGGAATTCCGACGGTGCCGCGAGGACCAGCGGGTCGATTCCCGGACCTACCGGTTGCAGCGGCAACAGCCAGTTTTCGAAGGCCGCCGGACTGATCTCGTCACGGAGTCGGGATTGCGCCGCATGCCAGCAGTGTCCGTCCATCCGGCGCTCCTCCCTTCCGGTCCTGGCACCAATTGCCAAGGCCGCACCCAACCCGGCAGGAGCGCCGACTAAGCCCACAAAAACCTATGCGAAACCGTCTGTTAATAGACTTCTGGGGAAGCGCCTTGCTCCTGCAACGCTTGGCCAGAATAGGACCGGGCCGAGACCTCGCACAAGCGGGGCATTTCAGCAACCTGACCCATTTCTGTCACCGAAACGCAAATTCTTTGTCAAATCTGGACGATGCCGGAAGAAATAGATTGCTCGCCAAGAAAACGTCGATCAGGGTCCTGTGTTCGTCAAATAAGCGATTCGTTGGGTCCTATAGCAAAACGGTTGTTTCAGGCCTCCCGGGGGCCCGAACAAATGTTCGGTCGGCGCGGTCCGGACCGGCGGTCCGCGGGGAGCGGACCGGTCCGCCCGGACCGATCGTTGCGCTGCGGCGCCGGCCGCCGCTGGTTCAGGCGAGCGCCCGCACGCGGGCGTTCAGGCGGGACACCTTGCGCGACACGGCACCCAGCCGCAGCACGCCCTTATTCACGCCACGCCGCATTTCCCGTTCGGCACCACGCAGTGCCTCGTGCGCTGTCTCGTGGTTGCCGGCCTCGAGCGCTTCCTCGACCTTCCGCACGAACGTGCGGACACGGCTCATCCGGTTGCGGTTGATCTTCCGGCGGCGACCGTTGGTACGGATGCGTTTCTTCGCGGACGCGTGATGCGCCATGGGATTCTCCGAAAACTACGTGGGAGCGACGCGTTCCTAGCGCCCTTTCGGTCCAGGGTCAACGATTCTTGAAGTCGGGCTTGCGCTTGTCGGCGAACGCCCGCATCCCCTCGCGGCGGTCCTCGGTGGCGAAAGTCGACTGGAACAGGCGCCGCTCGAACCGGATCCCCTCGTCGAGCGTCAGCTGGTACGCCCGGTCCACCGACTCCTTGGCCATCATCACGGACGGCAGGGACTGCTCCGCAATCTTGGCGGCCACCTTCATGGCCTCGTCCAGCAGCTCCGCTGCCGGGACGACCCGGCTGACCAGGCCGGCGCGTTCGGCCTCCTCCGCGTCCATCATGCGGCCCGTCAGGACCATCTCCATGGCTTTCGCCTTGCCGACCGCGCGCGGGAGCCGCTGGGTCCCGCCCGCACCGGGAAAGGTGCCGAGCAGGATCTCCGGCTGGCCGAAGCGGGCGGTATCGGCGGCGAGCACGATGTCGCACATCATCGCGATCTCGCAGCCGCCCCCGAGCGCATAGCCCGACACCGCCGCCACGATCGGCTTGCGGCAGCGGGACAGGCATTCCCAGGGCTGAATGAAGTCATGCCGCACCACGTCGACGAATTCCTTGGCCAGCATTTCCTTGATGTCCGCCCCGGCCGCGAATGCCTTCTCGGACCCTGTCAGGACCATCGCCCCGACGCCGTCATCGCTCTCGAACCCGTCAAGGGCCGTCGCCAGCTCACCAACCAGTTCGGCGTTGATGGCGTTCAGCGCCTTCGGGCGATCCAGCGTGATCAGCCCGACGCGGCCCCTGATCTCGGTCTTGATGCAGTTGAACGGCATGCTGGATGTCCTCCTGTCTAGTGTCCGGGCGACGGCGCGAGAGCATAGTGAACCCGCAACTCGTTGCCTGCCATCACCTCGACCGAGATCTTCAGCCGCTCCCCGGACCGGATCGCATCGAGCGCGTCGGGGTCCAGCAGGTTCCAGCCGAACGCCGGGAGGACCGAGCGATAGAACGCCCGGACCTCCGTGACCGGCACCACGCCACGCGCTTCGGCCTGGGCCACGCGCCCCGCCGCGGTGTCAAAGTTGAGGCAGCTGTCCGCCGTCTCCACGAGCCCGGGGGCCAGCGGCAGCTGGTCGACGCACGACAGAAACCCGTCGGCCCGGGTCTCGCCGGCCCCGACGGTCAGTCCAAGGGCCAGGACGCCCGCTTGCCATGATCGCCTCATGTTCTCCGTTCCCGCGCTGCGCCGCTTTCGGCCGGCCTTCCCGGAATCTGACACAGTCGGCCGCTGCCTGCCTCCTAGCGCTGGCACGTCGGACAGTGGAAGGTGGATCGCCCGCCCTGGCGGAACTGGCGAATCGGGCGCGCGCACTCGACGCAGGCCTCGCCGCCGCGCCCGTAGACCAGGAGCTGGCGCTGGAACCAGCCTTCCTCGCCGCCGATCTGTGCGTGATCCCGGAGCGTCGAGCCGCCGGCGCGAATGGCATCGGCCAGGACCGTGCGAACGCCCGCGGCCAGCGCTTCCGCACGGCCGGGGCCGATCGTGCCGGCGCGCCGACGCGGGCTGATCCGGGCACGAAACAGCGCCTCGCAGGCATAGATGTTGCCGAGACCCGCGAGCACCCGCTGATCCAGCAGCGCCGCCTTGATCGGCGCCTCGCGCCCGCGCAGGACCGCGCGCAGCTCGGGGCCGGTGATGCTGAGGGGTTCGGGGCCCAGGTCCTGGAGGCGTGGGTGGTCCGCGGTGGCAGCGTCCGGCAGGAGGTCGAGCGAGCCGAAGCGGCGCGGATCGCGGAACGTCAGCCTGAGGGACGCGCCGAGCGGCGAGATGAGGTCGAGCGCGGCGTGGTCGTGCGGGCCGGGCGCCGGGAACGGCGCCGGCTCCAGCAGGAACCGCCCCGACATGCCGAGATGGAACAGGATCGCAGGTGCGGCTTCCAGCACGATGATCCCGTACTTGGCGCGGCGACGGACGGCGACGATGCGGGCGCCGGTGATCAGGGCGGCGAAATCCGGCGGAAACGGGAACCGGAGACCGGGCCCACGCAGCGTGACGCTGCCCACGGTGTAGCCGTAGACCCGGTCCCGGAGCCCCCGGCAGACGGTTTCTACCTCTGGCAGTTCCGGCATGCGCTCCTCCGCCCGCTCCGTCCCGGCACGATAGGCCAGCCGCACCGCGACTGCCGTCCGGCCGATGAATGCCCTATGGTCCGGCCATGCAGACGGTGCCGTTCGGATTTCGCGATGTTGGGCGCTCGGAAAAGCGCGTGCTGGTCGGCGACGTGTTTGCCGGCGTGGCCGCCCGCTACGACCTGATGAACGACCTGATGTCCGCCGGCCTGCACCGGGTCTGGCGGCAGGACCTGATGTTGCGGATGACGAAGCGGGACGCCAGCCGAACCCTCGATCTGGCCGGCGGCACCGGTGACATGGCGTTTCGGATCCGCCGGCGGTTCAGGGGCGCGGCGGTCGTCGTGGCGGACGCCTCGGCCGACATGCTCGGCGTCGGCCGCGGGCGTGCGTTCGACCGGGGCCTGGTCCGCGAACCGCACTGGATCTGCGCTGACGCGGCGTCCCTGCCGTTCGAGGACCGGACGTTCTCGCAGGTCGTGTGCGCTTTCGGACTGCGCAACTTCGCCGAGCTGGGGAGTTCGCTCCGGGAAGTCCGCCGCGTGCTGCGCCCAGGCGGGCGGTTCCTCGCGCTGGAGTTCGCGCCGCAGGCCCGGTGGCTGGACACGCTCTACGAGCGCTACCTGTTCGAGGTGGTGCCGTGGCTCGGCCACGCCGTGGCCGGCCGGCGCGACGCGTACGAGTACTTGGCGGAAAGCATCCGGCGGTTCCTCACCCCCGAAGCGATGACCACCGAGCTCGGCGATGCCGGGCTCGGCACGATCCGCGTGAATCGGTATGCCGGGGGGATCGCCTGCCTGTACAGCGCCCGGCGCACCTGAGCCCGGACCGGAGGTCACCACGATGGCGTATTGGCTCTTCAAATCGGAACCCGGGGCCTGGTCATGGGACGACCAGGTGAAATGCGGCGACAAGGGCTGCGAATGGGACGGGGTCCGCAACCACCAAGCCTGCAACAACATGAAGGCGATGAACGTCGGCGACCGCGGCTTCTTCTACCATTCGGTCAACGAGAAGCGCATCGTCGGCGTGGTCGAGGTCATCCGGACCTACTATCCCGACCCGACGGATGCTTCGGGCCGGTTCGGCATGGTGGACGTACGCGCGGTCACCACGGTCCCCAACCCGGTCACGCTCGCCGAGATCAAGGCGGAACCGCGGCTAGCCGACCTGGCCCTGGTGCGGCAGTCCCGGTTGTCTGTGGTCCCCGTTGCGGAAGCCCACTGGGACCTCCTTTGCACGATGGCGGGCCTTACCGCCGAGCCGTGACGGAACTCACGATCCCCGTTGCCGAGATTCCGGACGGGGGCGCCCGGCTGCTCGCCGGATCGGACTCGGGCGATCCCGGCACCATCGTCACGCGCTCCGGCACGCGGGTCGCAGCGTTCCGGAACGACTGCCCGCATGCGCATCTGCCGCTCGACCTCATTCCCGGGCGCGTCATGGCGCGGGACGGGCGGCACCTGCTGTGTGCCAACCACGGGGCGCTGTTCCGGACGAGCGACGGGTTCTGCGTTCGGGGGCCGTGCCGCGGGCGGCGCCTCACCCCGGTCGGTGTCGCGGTCGCCGACGGCCTGGCCCGTATTACGCCGGGTCCCAGATCACCTCGCGGCGCCCGTCGATCTTCGTGAACAGCGGAGTCGGGTGCAGATGCTTGAAATGCGCCGGGTCCGAGCCCCGATCCATCATCAGTTTCAGCATGAAGCGGGTCGGGGACGCGAGGGCCAGATCCAGGGTCTCCGACAGCGGGACCCAGACCACGTCATCGAGCTCGGCCGTCGGCTGCAGGTCGCCCTCGACCGCGTCCGCCGAGGCGGCGAAGAACCGGGCGTGGAACCGGATCGGGCTCTCGGCCGGGGTGATCGCCCGCCCCACGTAGCGCATGGCTTCGAGGGCCGGGGCCAGGCCGGCCGCCTGCATCATCTTCCAGCCGCCCTCCAGGTCCTCGCCAATCGCCCCCGGCGCACTCAGCATCAGGCCGGTCTCCTCTACCGTCTCGCGCACGGCGGCACACGCCATGGCCCGGAAGTACTCGCGGTCGACCCCGAATTCGGGCACCCGCGCGGCCCGCTCGACCAGTTCGGGGGCGAGTTCGCTGGCCGCGCCGACCCGGTAGTCGTCCTGCTCGATCCCGCCGCCCGGAAACACGTAGAAACCGGGCATGAACCGTGCCGACGTCTGCCGCCGGCCGAGCAGCACCTCGGGCTGCTGCGGGGCATTGCGAATCAGGATGAGGGTGGCCGCGTCGCGAGGGGTCACTTCGGGCATGCAGATCTCCCCGGAGGACCCGCTGTCATCCTCCGCGCCAGCGCACACCATACCGACGCCGGCGCAATCGGCGACCGGTGACGTTCGCGGACCATCCCCTGATGGCCGCGGCCCTGGCGGAGGCCCGTTGGGCGGCCGAGCGCGGCGAGGTGCCGGTGGGCGCCGTCCTCGCCAACGACGACGGCATCGTTGCCCGGGACGGGAACCGCGTGGAGGCGCTGGGCGACCCGACGGCGCATGCGGAGATGCTCGTGTTGCGCGCAGGGGCAAGCGCCCTTGGCCGACACCGCCTCATGGGCTGCGACCTCTTCGTCACGCTCGAGCCCTGCCCGATGTGCGCCCATGCGATCTCGCTGGCCCGCATCCGGCGCCTCTACTACGGCGCCGCCGATCCAAAGGGCGGCGGCGTCGAGCACGGCCCGATGATCTTCCACAGCACCAGTGCCCACCACGCGCCGGAGATCTACGGCGGGGTCGGCGAGCGGGCCGCGGCGGAGCTGCTCAGGGACTTCTTCCGGACGCTCCGCGCCTGACGGCAATACCGGGCCCTGCCCGCCGCGTGAAACGGTCAGACCGTGGCGGCGATGTCCCGCCGCCAGACCGCCTCCGGCCAGTCGATGGCCGCCACCCCGGCGTAGGCGGCGCGGCGGGCCGCTGCGACGTCGCTACCGGTGGCCGTGACCCCGAGCACGCGCCCGCCCGCCGCCACCAGACGATCCTCGCGGCGGGCCGTCGACGCCTGGAACACATGGACGTCAGGCCCCGATTGCTCGGCGGCGGCGAGGCCGCGGATCTCGCTCCCCGTCTCCGGTGCATCGGGATAGCCCGGCGCCGCCATCACCACGCAGACGGCGGGGTCGGGACGGAAGCGGAGATCGAAGTTGTCGAGCTCGCCCTCGAGGGCGGCGACCAGTCCCGGCACCAGGTCGGAACGCAGGCGGACCAGCAGCGCCTGGCATTCGGGGTCCCCGAACCGGACGTTGAACTCGACCAGCTTGGGCCCGTCTCCGGTGAGCATCAAACCCGCGTACAGGATGCCCCGGAACGGGGTGCCGCGGCGGGCCATCGTGGCCACGGCAGGCTGAACGATCCGCTCCATGACCTCGGCCCGCAGCGCGTCGGTCATGGCGGGCGCCGGCGATACCGCGCCCATGCCGCCGGTGTTCGGCCCCCGATCACCATCGCCGATGCGCTTGTAGTCCTGTGCGTCGGCGAGCATCCGGACGTTGGTCCCGTCCGCGATCGCGAACAGGCTGGCCTCCGTCCCCTCCATGCGCTCTTCGACCACGACGCGCCGGCCAGCCGCGCCGAACCGTCCACCGAAGGCTGCGCGCGCCGCGTCGACCGCCTCCCCCATGGTGGCGGCCACCGTGACGCCCTTGCCGGCGGCCAGCCCGTCGGCCTTGATCACTGGCGGTGCGGCCTGGGCCCGGATGTAGGCGACCGCCGCGTCGGCGGCATCGAACGATTGGCCGGCCGCGCAGGGGATCCCGGCCTCGGCGCAGAGCGAACGTGTGAAGGACTTCGATCCCTCGAGGCAGGCCGCGGCGGCCGTCGGGCCGAACGCCCGGATGCCGGCCGCCTCCAGCTGGTCCACGAGCCCGGCCACCAAGGGAGCCTCCGGTCCCGGCACCACGAGGTCCACCGCCGTCTCCCGGGCAAACGCCACGACGGAAGCGGGGTCGGCCGGATTGCACGCGGCCACCTCGCCCAGCTCGAGCATCCCGGGATTGCCCGGCACGCACGACAACCGGTCCACCAGGGGTGACGCCGCCAGTGCCCACGCCAGAGCATGCTCGCGACCACCGCTCCCAATCAGCAGGATGTGCATCGCTGGTCCTCCCACCTGCGCCGGCGCCGGATCAGTAGTATCCCGCGCATGGACATGCGCACCGGCTCCAACCTACCCGAGTACTCGGTCAGCGAGCTCGCGGAGCAGATCAAGGGCACGCTGGAAGAGGCATTCAGCCGCGCGCGCGTGCGCGGCGAGATCTCCAGTTTCTTCCGCTCAAGCGCCGGACATCTCTACTGGACCCTCAAGGATGACCGCAGCGGCCTCAAGTGCGCCTGCTTCCGGTCGGCCGCGCAGCGTCTCTCGGTGCACCCGGAAGACGGGCTCGAAGTGGTCGTCACCGGCCGGGTCAGCACCTACGGACAGCGCTCCGAGTACCAGCTGATCGTCGATTCGGTCGAGGTCGCTGGCGAGGGCGCCCTCCTGAAGATGGTCCACGACCGCCGCGAGCGGCTCGCCGCGGAAGGACTGTTCAACCAGGACCGCAAGCGCCCCATCCCCTACCTGCCGTCGGTGATCGGCGTGGTCACGTCCGAGCAGGGTGCGGTCATTCATGACATCCTGCACCGCCTGCGCGAGCGGTTCCCGCGCGAGGTTGTCCTGTGGCCGGCGCTCGTCCAGGGCGAGGGTGCCGCCGAGCAGATCGCGGCCGGGATCGCATTCTTCAACAGCCTCGGGCAGGACGGTCCGGTCCCCCGGCCCGATGTCCTGATCGTCGGGCGCGGCGGCGGCAGCGTCGAAGATCTCATGGCGTTCAACGAGGAGAACGTCGCGCGGGCGATCGCGGCGTCGGAGATCCCCGTGATCTCGGCGGTCGGCCACGAGACCGATACCACGATCGCGGATTTTGCCGCCGACCTCCGCGCGCCGACCCCGACCGCGGCCGCCGAGATGGCGGTGCCCGTCCGGGCCGAACTCCTGGCCAACCTCATGGCCACGACGGCGCGGCTCGCAGCCGGCCTGCAGCGCGCCGCCGCCGCACGGCAGCATCGCCTCGAGGCGGTGCGCCAGCGGCTGGCCCGGCCCTCGACGCGCATTGAGCGGCTCACCCAGCGGGTCGATCATGCGTGGAACCGGGTCACGGCCGACGGCGGCCAGCGTGTCGAGCGCCTCCGCACGGCGCTCGCACAGGTATCGGGGCGCCTCCGCACGCCCACGGACCAGGTACGCGCCCTGCGCGAGCGCGCCGGCGCCGCGCTCGCCGCGGCTAACCGGGGCATCGACGCCCGTTTCGGCAACGCCGGATTGCGCATGCAGCTGACCGCCGACGCGGCGCGACTCCGGGACCTCGCCGCCCAGCGCGTCGAACAGGCACGCCGCCGGTGGACCGCGCAGGCCAGGCTGCTGGAAGCTTCCAGCCACAAGCGGATCCTGGAACGCGGGTTCGTGATCGTGCAGAGCGAACAGGAAACGGTGATCCGGCGGGCTGGGGATCTCGCGACCGGACAAACCGTGACGCTGCTGTTTCAGGATTCACCGCCGGGCGAGCCGACGCCCGCGCGGATCGTCGAACCGGGACCCATTTCCGACGCCCAGCCATGACGGGCCGTGCGGCCGCCCCGGCCCTGCTGCTTCTGCTCGCCGCCGTTCCGGTACAGTCCGCGACCGTGACCGGCCAGCCCGTCGAGGGCGGCCTGCTATTCGTGCAGGGCGCGCCCGGCACCACGGCATCGCTCGACGGCAAGCCGATCCCGGTGGCGCCGAACGGTTCGTTCCTGGTCGGGTTCCACCGGGATTCGCCGCGATCCGTGGTCCTGCGCATCCGCGAGCCCGAGACGGAGGAGCAGCGCATCGAGCTTCAGGTGGCCCAGCGCGAGTACGGCGAACAGCGGATCGACGGGCTGCCGTCCGGCCTGGTCACCCCGCCCACCGACATCCTGCAGCGGATCCGGGACGAAGCCGAACGGGTCCGCGAAGCTCGCGCCGCGCCGGTCATCACGCCGCACTACCTGGACGGCTTCGAGTGGCCGGCCGACGGGTGCATCACCGGCGTCTACGGCACCCGGCGGATCCTCAACGGCGAGCCCCGCCAGCCGCACTACGGGATCGACCTGGCCGCACCGCGCGGCACCCAAGTCCGGGCAGCCGGCGACGGCGTCGTGGCTATGGCCGAGCGCGACCTCTACTTCAGCGGCGGGACGCTGATCATCGCCCATGGACAGGGCCTGACCTCGACCTATCTGCACCTGTCGTCGATCTCGGTCGACCGCGGCGACCGCGTCCGCAAGGGAGACCCTGTGGCGACGGTCGGATCGACCGGGAGAAGCACCGGCCCCCACCTGGACTGGCGGTTCAACTGGCAGAACGCGCGGCTTGATCCGGAGCTGATCGTCCCGGCCGGCCCGAACCAGCGGCAATGCGACTGACGGCGGCGCGTTTCCCGACGGTCCGCCGGGGACCCCGTCGGGCACCCGGCGCAGGCCCGGTCGCGGCGGCGCCCGCCGCGGTTCGGCCGGTCCGGCGGTAGACCGGCCGGCATGCAGGACACCGCTCCGCGTCCGCCGGCAGATGCGGCCTTCGGACTCGAGGGCTCCACGGCCATCGTCACCGGCGCAGGGCGGGGCATCGGCCTCGGTATCGCCAGACGTTTGCAGGCGCTCGGGGTCGTAGTTTCCGGGTGGGATGTCCGCCCCGACTTTGAGGATCCGGCGCCGTTCGCCGAACGCCGGCAGGCGGACGTCGCCGACGAACGCTCCGTCCAGGCGGCGTTCGCGGCCACGCTCGACGCCCTCGGCCGGGTCGACATCCTGGTCAACAACGCCGGCGTCAACGGCCCGACGAAGCCGCTGGCCGAGTACTCGCTCGACGAATGGAACCGGGTCCTGGCGGTCGACCTGACGGGCGTGTTCCTCGGCTGCCGGGCGGTCATCCCGCACATGCGCGAACGCAGGTACGGACGGATCATCAATGTCGCCTCGATCGCCGGCAAGGAAGGGAACCCGGGGGCCAGCCCCTACGGAGCGGCCAAGGCGGGCGTACTCGGCCTGACCAAGGGCCTGGCCCGCGAACTCTGCGATGCCGGCGTGACCGTCAACTGCGTGACGCCGGCGCTCACGGAGACCGCCCTCCTCGACGGCCTCGATCCGGGTTACCTCGCCGACCGGCAGGCGTGGATTCCGATGGGGCGACTGTGCACGGTCGAGGAGATCGCCGACATGGTCGCGTGGGTCGCCAGCCCGCGCTGCAGTTTCACCACGGGCGCCTGCTTCGACGTGAGCGGCGGGCGCGCCACCTACTGAGGACGGGGAGCGTCGCCGGCCGGTCGCGCGGACAGGTCCGGTCCCAGTGTCAGTTCGGCGATTCGCCCGGTGTCGTGGCGGCCTTCTGCTCGCGGAGGATCAGCGGCATCTGGAGGCCGGCGAACAGCAGGGTGAGCGGCAGGATCCCGAACACCTTGTAGCTCACCCAGGTGTCGGTCGAGAACGACCGCCAGACCACTTCGTTGAGCACCGCCAGCAGGACGAAGAACCCGATCCATCGCCACGTGAGCACCCGCCAGGCGGCATCGCGGAGCTGGATTCCGGCGGCACCGAACAGGTACTTCACCAGCAGCTTGCCGCGCGCCAGACCGCCCGCCAGCACCGCAGCGAACAGCAGTGAGACGACGGTCGGCTTGATCTTGATGAAGAAGGCATCGTCGAAGACGAGCGTCAGGGCGCCGAAGAACCCGACCAGCACCGCCGTTGCCACCGGGATCGGCGGAATACGGCGTTCGGCCAGCCACAAGATCACGGTGGCGATGACGGTCGCGACGACGAGGACCCCCGTCGCGGGCAGGATGCCCCAGAGGTAGTTGGCGACGAAGAACACGAGCAGCGGGACGAAGTCGACCGCCGTCCGTACGTGTCCCGGCAGCGCGTGGCCGTTCCCTCCCGCCGTCATGCGGCGCACAGCCTTCGGCCCACGGCCTCGACCCGCCGCTTAACGATCGATCCCGGCGCCGCGCCGGGGACGGCCGCCGGCAGGTAATCCTCGGTCCAACCGAGTCCGCCCTCGCCCTCCACCAGGATGGCGGCCACGGTGCCCGTGCGGTCGCGGAGGCGGCGCCGAAACATCCGCTCGCCGGCCGTGCGCAGGGCCTTGCCGCGCGCCTGCCGGGTTTCCGGGGCCACCTGCGGCATCCGCGCGGCCGGCGTGTCAGGCCGCGGGGAGTACGGGAACACGTGAAGGTGCACGAGCCCGAGTCGTTCCACGGCGGCCAGCGTGTTCGCAAACATGGCGTCGGTCTCGGTGGGGAAGCCCGCAATGAAGTCTGCCCCGAACGCGGTCTCCGGGCGCGCTGCCCTGACCCGCTCCAGCAGGCGCTCGGCCTGCTCCGGCGTGTGCCGCCGGCGCATGCGCTTGAGGATCATGGGGTCGTGCGACTGCAGGCTGAGATGCAGGTGCGGCATCAGACGCGCCTCCTCGGCGAAGCACCCGATCAGCGCATCGTCCAGCTCTGCGGCGTCGACCGACGACAGCCGCAGGCGGGGAAGCTCGGGAACATCGCGGAGGATCCGGCGCACCAGCTGGCCGAACGTCACCGGGCTGGCCAGGCCGGCACCGTAATCGGTGAGGTCCACGCCGGTCAGCACGACTTCCGGCACGCCACGCCGCACGGCGTCGCGGACCTCGGCCACGACCGCCTCGGGCGGCACGCTGCGGCTGGGGCCGCGCCCGTACGGGATGATGCAGAACGTGCAGCGGTGATCGCAGCCGTTCTGCACGGGCACAAAGCTCCGGGTCCGGCCGGTGAGCGTGCCCACGCTCCCGGCCACGGCCCGGATGTCCGCCGTCGCCGTCACCCGCGATCCGGCCGGCAGGTCCGCCGCCCAGGTGGCCGCCCTGAGCTTCTCCTCGTTGCCGACGACCGCGTCGACCTCGGGCATGGCCACGAACGATTCCGGATCGGTCTGGGCCGCGCACCCGGTCACCACGATGCGGGCGTCGGGCGTCTCGCGGCGCACCCGGCGCACCGTCCGCCGTGCCTCGCGGACGGCGCTCGCCGTCACGGCGCAGGTGTTGACGATGACGGTGTCGCGGAGCCCCGAGGCCGCGGCATGGCGGTCGATGACTTCCGACTCGTGACGGTTCAGCCGGCATCCGAATGTGACCACCCGGGCGACCGTCACAGCAGCGCTTCCTCGGGAACTTCACCGCGGAAGCTGAGCTCCGCGTCACCGGTCATGCAGACACGTCCATCGGATTCGCGCCACTCGATGTCCAGGACGCCCCCGTCGAGAAAACGCACTGCCGCAGACCGGTCGCTGATGCCGAGCCGGTGCCCCGCCACCAGCGCCGCGCAGGCCCCGGTGCCACAGGCCCGGGTCAGGCCCGCGCCCCGTTCCCACACCCGCATCGTGATCCGGTCGCGGGCCGGGTTCCCGGTGGTCGTGTCGCGGTCCATGCAGATGACCTCAACATTCGTCTGCTCGGGAAACAACGGGTGATGTTCCAGTTCCGGGCCCAGCTTGGCAAGGTCGATGTCCCGGAGGCGGTCGGCAACGAAGACCACGTGCGGGTTGCCGACGTTGACGGCAGCGCCGCCCTGCAGGGGGCCGGCGACGAGGCCGAGGTCGAGCGTGTCCCGCGGTGCCGCGAGCGGAATCTGGTCCCAGTCGAATGCCGGCGGGCCCAGTTCGACCGTCACGTGTCCGTCCGTTCGCGGCAGTGCCGTGATCACGCCTGCCGGCGTGTCGATCCGCACCTCGCGTCCCGGGGGGACCTCGTCGGCGAGCAGGCGCCCGATGCACCGGGCGGCATTGCCGCAGGCTTCGGCGGAACTCCCGTCACGGTTGAAGATGCGCATGGCGACGTCGGCCGCGCCGGCGCCCGGTTCAAGCAGAATCAGCTGATCGAACCCGATCCCCGTGCGGCGCTCGGCCAGCTGCGCGATCCGGCCGCGCGCCGGCTCGAGCGAACGACGCCGCGCATCCACGATGACGAAATCGTTGCCAAGCCCGTGCATCTTTGTAAACGCGATGGTCATGACGGTCAGAGCCAGCGGTGGGACGGCTATGCATAGATAGAGACGCCGAAGGCCTCTGCCAACGGTTGCGGCAGACCGCGATGACGTCGGAAGCAAGGCGGAGGAAGCATTCATCGGCCGCGGCCAGTGCGCAAAGACTGGCCCCGGCCGGGCGCTGCAGCCACGGTTGCCAACGCGGGAACGTTCATGCCCCGCGTATTCGGTTCGCAGGAAACCCGCCTACCCGGACTGGGATGGGAACCGCAATCCACGGGCCGGCGGAGGGGAATGCCCGCTCGTCACGGCCTCGGTTTCTCGGTGCTTGTTCCCCTTCGGGATCGCTCGCCAACTAGTGACAGCCTGGTGCGGTCCGTGGCGGCAACGGAGTTCACGTGGTAGCCCCGACCTCGGCGAGCCGCGACCAGCCTGCTCGTGCCGGCCGCTTCAGCCGGCCGGCGGTCTTCCTAGTTCAGGCCGCCGTCAGGACGTGCACCGCGCGCTCGGCGATCAGGTCCTTCGTCTTGGCCGCGTACTCGCGCATGTGCGGCGACGCGGCGTGCGCCATCAGCGCGTCGAGGCTCGCCCATTTCTCGACCACGACGAACGAATCGTCTCCGAAGCGGGTCTGGAATCGGCCGACATCGTCAGCATCGACGGTCGCCGTGTACTCGATGCAGCCGTCTTCCGCATGGACCGCCGGCACGTTGGCCTGAAACGCTTCGAGAACTTCTCCGCGCAGGCCGGGCTTGGCCTTGATCACGGCCACTACGTGAATCGTCGACATCGAATTTCTTCCACTTCCAAGGCTTCCGGGCGCCCCGACGCTACTCGCGGTCCGTACCCGTCGCAAGCCCCCGTGAGGCCTAGCCCGCCGCGTCCCGACCGACTAGATTAGAAATTCAAGATTGCCTTATCGGAGAGGCGGGGCGGCTTGCCTGCGCCTTAGCACTGACATGACCGTGACCCGCTTGACCCGCACGGGCCTCCACTTTGGCGCCGGCGCCCTGGCAGCACTCCTCGTGGTGCTCATGGGAACGTGTGCGCCCAACCAGCAGAGCAGTGCCGGCACCACGAGCAGTGAAACCTACCGGCAGCTGGACCTCTTTGGCCAAGTCTTTCAACGTGTTCGTCAAGACTACGTGGAATCGGTCGACGACCAGACGCTCATCCACGCCGCGCTCAACGGGATGCTGCAGGCACTCGACCCCCACTCCAGCTACATGAGCGCCGACCAGTTCGAGGAGATGCAGGTCCAGACCAGCGGTCGCTTCGGCGGGCTCGGGATCGAAGTGACGATGGAGAACGGTTTCGTGAAAGTCGTCGCGCCCATCGACGACACGCCCGCCTACCGAGCCGGGGTGCTTTCCGGCGACCTGATCACCCATATCGACGATGAGGCCGTGCTGGGGCTGACCCTGTCCGAGGCCGTCGACCGCATGCGGGGCGAGCCGAACACCGAGATCGTGATCCGCGTGAGCCGGCCCGGCATCGAGCCGTTCGATGTCACCATCGTCCGGGAAATCATCCACGTCCAGTCGGTGCGGTCCCGGGCCGAGGGCGACATCGGCTACATCAGGATCAGCTCCTTCACCGAGCAGACCAAGTCCGGCGTCAAGAAGAGCGTCGAGGAACTGCGCTCGGAAATCGGGCCCGGCAACATGCAGGGCATCGTGCTGGACCTGCGGAACAACCCGGGTGGTTTGCTGACACAGGCCGTCGCGGTGGCGGACTTCTTCCTGGACCGCGGCGTCATCGTGTCGACGCGGGGCCGGAGCAACCAGCCCGAGCAGCAGTTCACCGCGACCACCGGGGACATCGCCGAGGGCCTGCCCATCGTGGTGCTCGTGAACGGCGGCTCGGCCAGCGCCAGCGAGATCGTATCGGGCGCGCTGCAGGACCACGGGCGCGCGATTCTGATGGGCACGAAGACCTTCGGAAAAGGCTCCGTGCAGACCGTCCTCCAGCTCGGCGAACACGGCGCCATGCGGCTGACCACGGCCCGGTACTACACCCCCCAGGGACGCTCCATCCAGTCGACCGGAATCTCGCCGGACATCGAGGTTCCGCTCGCCCGCATCGAGGTCCTGGAGACCGGCGCCGCCCGGAGCGAGGCCACGCTCCGGAACGCCCTCGAGAACGAGGACACGGACACGGCCGAGGACCCGACCAGCGAGGACCCGGCCAGCGAGGACCCGGCCAGCGAGGAGCCGACCGAAACCGTCGAGGTGGTCGCCGATCCTGCGGTCGAGGACTATCAGCTGCAGCGGGCGCTCGACCTGCTCCGCGGCCTGGATCTCTTCCGGCCGAAGGCGGCCTGACCCGCCCGACCACCGATGCACGACGGTCTCTACCGGCCGGCCGTAGGAATTCTGCTGCTCAATCCGGACGACAAGGCGTTCGTCGGACAGCGCATCGATACGGCGGGCGCCTGGCAGCTCCCCCAGGGCGGCATCGACCAAGGCGAAGACCCGGAGGCCGCCGCCTTCCGTGAGCTTCGGGAGGAAACGGGGGTCGCCTGCGCGGAAGTCATCGCCAGATCTCGCGGCTGGCTCCACTACGACCTGCCGGCTGCGCTCGCCGGCAACCTGTGGAAGGGGCGCTACCGGGGGCAGCGGCAGAAGTGGTTCGCGATGCGGCACACCGGCCCCGAATCGGAAATCGACATCCGCCCAGGTGGCGAGTTCTCGGCATGGCGCTGGGTGTGTCCGCGCGAGCTGCCGGACCTGATCGTGCCCTTCAAGCGGGCGATGTACGTGGAGTTGCTCGTCGAGTTTGCTGACGTCCTGCCGCCGGCCGTGCGTAACTGATCGGGTCCCGCTCCGCGGCACGGCGCGGACAGGACGAGCTAGCGGGCGGCTAGTCCCGTCCGAGCTTCGCGTACCACCTACCGTCCTCGGCCTGCCAGCATCGCACCAGTCCATCGTGCGCCAGCTTCTGGCCGACGAAGCGCGCAGTGGCCCACGCATCCTCGTCGCCGGCGATCGCCGACCAACCCGCCTGCTCGGCGACCGCGGCAGTCGACACCTCTTCTCCCGAGTGCTCGAGCAACACCTTGAGGAACTGGACCTCCAGGTTCACGGTCGAGTCAGGCATCTGCTTTCCCACCGACCTTCGTGTCTCTCACCATGTCCTGCCGCGTCCCTGCCCAGGCGTTGAGGTCCGACAACCGGTATCGGACCGCACTCCCGAACTTGTAGTAGGCAGGTCCGAGCCCCCTGCTCCGCCAGCGGTCGAGGGCGCGCGGGGACAAACCGAGAATCTCGGCCGCCTCGCGCGGCCGCAGGAATCGGTTGCCGAGCGCCGCCTGATCAAATCGATTCACAAGCATTCCTCATCGCGACATGCGAATCCCGCCGTGCTGCATTCCGGCGCCGGTGCAGCAGACCGGCGCGAAACACTGACCCGGATCAGGAACGGTACACAGCTTCCCATCACTATTGCGTATCCAGATGGCGAAAACCCGTAACGTTTCCATATCTGCGGGAGTTCGTCAGGCAGACCACGCCACTGCGACGGCTCGGCGTTGCGCCCGATCTTGGTGCCGGCCTGGCGGGACGAATCCGCTAAACGCGCCTGCCGGGACGCCGCCCTCGCAGTGACGGGCTGCCAAGCGTGTGCGACTTGCCTAGTCCCAGCAGGCGCGGTGCCCGCGGGATTCCTGCGGACCGGGGAGCCGTGGTGGGCGGACCGTCATCCCGGCGGACGCCCAGAAGAAGCTTCACCGAAGGGACGCGGGCCGCATGGCACGCCTCGCCGACAGCACCGGCGCGACCATGCGAAGTGCGGCGCCCCAGGCGGCGGCCGCCCGGACGTCAGGGACCAGAGCGCGGCGGCAACGGCGCAGCGATGTCAGCGGCCGTCCTGCCCCGCCATCCGGTAGCCGACGCCCCGCACGTTGAAGATCCAGATCGGATCCGCCGCGTCCTCGCCCAGCTTCGCCCGAAGCTTCTTGACGAAGTTGCGCACAAGATTGATGTCGGCCCCCTCGCGCCCGTTCCGCCAGACCTGGCGCATCAGGGTCTCGTAGGTGACAACGCGTCCGGCGCTCAGCGAGAGCACGCGCAGCAACTCGTATTCCGTGGCGGTGAGGGTCACCTCGCGGTCGGCCACCAAGACGCGGCGCGCATCGTAGTCGACGGTGAGCGCGCCGAGCACGAACGGGTCAGGCCGTTCGGTGCGGCGGAGCGCGGCGGCCACCCTGGCCACCAGCTCGGTTCGCGAGAAGGGCTTGACGATGTAGTCGATGGCACCCGCCTCGAGGGCTCTGGCCACGGTTTCATCACGACCGTAACCGGAGATGAACACGACCGGCAGCTCCGCGAGTTCCGGGACGCCCTGCATCAGCGCGATGCCGTCGGTCCCGGGCAGCATGAGGTCGAGCAGGACCAGGCTCGGCTTCTCGGCGCGGATGATCTGCGCGAGATCCGCGTGATCACCCGTCACGAGCGGGGCGTAGTCGGCCGCGCTGAGTGCGTCGCGCACGAAGCGCAGCGTCTCCGGATCGTCGTCCACCACGAGGATGCGGGCAGGGGCACGCGGCGCCGACACTTGGGGGCGCCCCGCGCTACGGGCGGCTTCGCTCACATGAACGTCGTCGACCACCGGCAGCGTGAACGTGAAGCGGCTGCCGTGGCCGGGGCCGTCGCTCTCGGCCCGGATGCGGCCTCCATGCGCCTCCACCAGCCCCTTGCAGATGACAAGCCCAAGGCCGGTTCCCGCCGTCGTGCGCGGGCCGTCGGGGCCGGCGTACTTGCGGAAGAGTTGGGGCAGCTGCTCGGGTGCAATGCCCCGGCCCTTGTCAGAAACCGAGACCGCGACATGCACTCCCTCGCGCGCGGCCGAGACCTGGATGGGCGCCGACTCCGGAGACTGCCGAGCAGCGTTGGACAGCAGGTTGTTCAGCACCTGCACGACGCGCCGCCGGTCGGCCATCACCCCGGGCAGGTTTTCTGGCAGGTCCATCAGCACCGTGTGTCGACCGCCGCCCGAGAGGAACGTGTTCCGCGCCCGGTCCACCAGCGCCGCCACTTCGGAGGGTTCCGGCGACACCGAGAGCGTGCCCGCCTCGATGCGTCCCGCGTCAAGCAGTGCGCCGATGAGGCCACGCATATGCCCGGCCTGCTCGTGGATGACGCGATGGAACTCGTGCATCTCGGCCGCATCAAGTTCCGACGCCTCTTCCAGCAGGGTGGCAGCCGAACCCTTGATAGCGGCGAGCGGTGCCCGCAGCTCGTGGCTCACCATGCCGAGGAAGTCGGCCCGCAGCCGCTCCAGCTCCTTGAGCGGCGCCATGTCCTGCATGGTCACGACCATCGACGCCACGGTGCCGTCCTCGGCATGGATCGGTGTCCCGTTGACCAGCATTGATACGCTTCGCCCGTCCGGGACCGAGAGCACGATCTCCTCGGCACGCACCGTCTCACCGATGCGGAGCTGCTGGGCGAAGGAGAACTCTTTCAGGGACACTTCACGACCGTCGGCCCGCCGGAAGGAAATCACTCCCAACAGATCCTCCACCGGCCGGCCCGGCATGCGCAGGCCCTCGACGATGCGTCGCGCCTCCCGGTTGATCAACACTGCTTCGCCGCTCTGGGCGTCGAAGACCACGACGCCCACCGGCGAGGTCTCGACCAGCGCCTCGAGGTCAGCCCGCGCGCGCTGTTCGTCGCGGTGGGTGCGGGCATTGACGATGGCTGTCGCCGCCTGGGAGGCAAACAGCACCAGCACCTCCTCGTCCTCCTCGGTGAACGCCGGCGCCCCTTCCTTCTCGGCGAGGAAGAAGTTGCCGACGTCCGTGCCGCGGTGACGCATGGGCGTGCCCTGGAAGGTATTCGAACGCATCAAGTCCGTTGCGAACCCGAGCGACTGGACGAAATCCGGGAGATCAGTCAGCCGGATCGGCCCGGGCAGGTTGCGGAAGTGCGCAAAGAGCCTCGGCCCGTCGGGCCACTCGATGAGCTGCTGGAGCTCCTCTTTCGTCAAACCGGAGGAGACGAAATCCACGGCCGTGCCGGTGTCGTCCACGGTCGTGATCAGGCCATAGCGCGCGCCGGTGAGCGCACGAGCGCTGTCAACCGCCTCCTGCAGGACCGTGGTGACGTCGAGGCTCGCACTGATGCGCAGGATCGCAGCGCTAAGCGAGGAGAGGCGCTCGCGCAGCGCCTGGATCTCCCTTGCGGAAGCGCCGGTCGTGGTCATTGGGTTTCCTCTCTCGTCGGCCAGGTGCAGACGCGGGCGCGGGGTCGTCCTCGACGCGATGTCGCCCGGCCGCCTTGCGCCCGGCGACCCGGTACCGCCGCATCGACCGCAATCGAGCGGATTCATCGAGCGTTTACGAAAAGAATACGAGCTTCGTCAACGCCGATACGTTCAAGCTACGGTGGTTTCGGTGACGGCACCAAAGTCAGGCGAGGATTCAGGCGAGGTCGCGCGTTCCCAAGCAACGTGTCCGCAGGACGACGGGGGTGCGCGGCCGACCCGGCTTCGCGATGGCTCGATGCAACCGAGGCAGGTCTGCCCGGCCGCTTCCGGGTAGCCGGCCGGGCCGGCACCAAGCGCCGTCGCACCAAGAGCTCGATGTGGCGGCGCGGTGCCCAGCAGCCAAGCCGTACCGGCCTTCTTCGCCGTCGTCTGCGAGACCCCGCTAGTACTTTTGCTTCAGAAACGTCTTGGCAGGGCCAAAGTCATGCTGCGCTGCCTCATCCAGCCACCGGCGGGCCAGAACCTTGTCCGTCGGCGTAGCCCATCCGAAGTAGTGCCAGCGGCCCATGTCATACATTGAGGGGATGTCGTTTCGTGACGCCAGGTCACGAAGAATCCGGAACGCCTCCGGGAGGTTCTGGTTGACCCTGAGGCCGGCGACGTACATGTCCACCAGTTCCACCTGGGCGCGCCAGAACCCTCCTTCGGCGGCCTCCAGCAGGGCCTCCACGTCGTGTCCGAGAGACGAATCGATCCGACGGACGGTGCTTTTCAGTACTGTCCCCATCTCGTACTGAGCCCAAGGGTCGCCCTGCAGGGACAACGCGCGCACCCGAAGCGCCTCCTCCTGGAAACAGCGCCACAATTCGCGCGCCTTGGAGCAGTCGGTGCCCAGATCGCCGGCAAGCAATTGCCGCACGTACTTTGTCTTGATTCCGTAGACGACATTGCTGGCGCCCAGGAACGTGACCCCCACCAACCCATCGTCGTTCAGGATCGGACCTCCGCTCATACCGATGAGATGCGGAAACCGTGACGACGGGACCGCAAATGCGAACCGATCGGCATCGTTGTACGCGGCGCCAGACGGCCGTACGGACGACCCTGCTGACAGTATTCCGTTGCGATAACCCACCGCCGTCAGCTCCCCTAGTGGCTCGGACCAGCAACGGACGTCGAGGTACTCATCGACGGGTACAGCCGTTCGGAACTCGGCCAGGTCACGCGTGATGCTGACACGGCCTATCTGCGACACCTCGACCAGCGGGGGATTTCCCTTGCGAAAAAGGTACAGACGGCCGCGGAAGTTACCGCGTGCGTAATTGTCGAACAGGACATGGAAGCTGGTAACGAAGCGATTGGGGCCGACGGCAAAGGCCGTTCCCAGATAGTCCTTGAACCTCACATGGCTCGCACCCGGTCGCCACCGCTGCAACCGCCACACGGCGCGACGGGCGTCCTCCGACCCGTTGATCGGTTGTCTGCAGGCGGCATCCCCGGAAATGCCCCCGTCGTCGGACGGCCCGGCCTCGGTCAGCAGTCGCCCGAAGGCAAGGGCTGCACCGCCGCCAGCCCCTCGAATCCCTATCCGGTCGCCCGTTTCGCTGCTGGCAGCTACTCTCACTCTGGGCCCCTGTCGCCCGACCATTCCATGACTGGTGCCCGGGGCACTTCGCAGGCTTGCGCGCTCTGCCGCCCACATGACGCGGGTGTTCCCGGGCGCGCTGGGTCCAAGCTCGTAGCTGTAAATCTCACGGAACGGTTCCTCGCCGAAATCCTGTGCGTGGACCATGCCGCACGGCACGGCGGAGGCGAGGGCAGCGGATGCCGCAAGCACGGCGATGCTCAGCGTCCTGGTCATTTGGAGCCGCCCGCAACGTCGGATTGGGAAGCCCGACATGCCGAAGAATGTGCTCTGGTTGCCTGTGGCGACGAGTTGGACGACGGTCGGGAGTGCGGGCCGGGCCTCATAGGTCGCTCCCAACACCTTTTCCCTCAAACGACCGTACGGTGCAAATGGCTTGGAATCCGTGAATGAACTTGGGCGGCGGCACTCGCCGCGCACCTCCCGGAACCCATCGGGAACCGCGGCCCGGCTTCTGATCGCCGAGTCACGAAGCGCACGATAACAAACCAGCGCTCGGTAGCAGTTGCGGAGCGGCGGGCATGAGCGGTTGGGGGCTGGTCGCCGCACCGCAGTTGTCGAGGTCACCGCCACGCGGGGGCGAGCCAGGCGCTGAGCTGGTCGGTCGGGGCCGGTTGGACGGTGAGGCCTAGAGGCCGATCCCACCGACCCGAGCCGCGCAGCTGCGGGCGCTAACTGGCCGGCAAGGCGCCTGAAAGGGGGCCGACCAGCTGCTCTCCGTGGCTGCTTGGTAACCACTATCAGCATGTCCAATTGAACCGCCGCGGTGTCCGCGCCGCCGTCTGCTTGTCAGGATGTCCATACTTCATCCTGCGGCGCTTCCGCGTGACGGGAGGCGACCAGCGTCGGTGGCGCTGATCTTCCGACTTCCCACTCATTTCCATTCAAATCTTGCAGCCGCCGCGCAAGCGCGGTGCTTCCCGCGGCCGCGTCGCGACCCCTTATGCGCCTGGCAACCGACAGACGACGTGCTGCGCAGACAAGCTATGACTTACGCATTCTGTCTAGATACTGCGCATTTGTTTCCGAAAAGTGCCTTTTGCCGCGTCTTGATGTAGTTATGCTGCATCCGTAGCCACGACCTCGGACGGGAGCTGCGATCATTCCAGTTGACAACGGCACAACGATAGGTGTCACCAGCCCACCTCCGCTCGGTCGGTTGCCCTGCCGGACCTGTGGTCGTGTGCGCTTCCCGGATCTCGCTGCAAGTGTTTATGACTCCGTGCGAGATCTCATTGACATCATTGGTGCCGGGACACCATCGTCAGCGCAGAGGCCAGGCCGAGGCGCGTCCACATTGGGCGACCATCGGAAAACCGGCACTGTGAAACCGGTAGCGAACGTTCTCGCTGTCATTCTGGTGCTAACGGCGAGCGCCTGCGCGGGGATCGGCACCTCACCGCCACCACCCGACCAGGACGGCATCAGTTTCGAAAGAAACTCGGAGTTCTCCGGCCCGAGCCTGCGGGTGTTCGTGCAGCTCGACGACGGCGGCGAAGCGTCCGTCAACACGGTGGACGATGCCATTGCAACCCGGTCCGGTAGCACGCCAATTCCCGGCCATCAGGCACGGAACTGGACATTCGTCAAGGACGTGGAGCGCGGCACGTCGGTGGTCTATGCGCTGGTGAGCTGGGACCCTGACAATCCGGCCGACTACCTGATGGCCGGCTGGTGGGCCCAGTTTCCCGGTCAACACGTTCCGGAACTGTCGTTCAGGGATTCCGCCCAGTATGCCATCGCGGACGGCCCCGAGACGGACCCCTCGTCACCTCCCGATTTGCCGCTCGAGGGACAGGCGACCTATACCGGCCAAGCTGGCGGGCTCTACACGTATCTTGCGGGAAGTGACTGGGGAGAAGATGAAGGCGCCTACGTGATCGACGAGTACGAAGGCGTGATCACGATTGCGGCGGACTTCGCCGACGCTACCATGAGCGCCTGCATCGGCTGTTCAGGCGATCTTGTCACCCGCCGGGCGCATTTCGGCATTTTCCTTGGAGACGAATTGCGCGACGTGCAGGGCATCGCCGCCGATTATGAGCTGCACTTCGGCGAAACGGCCTTCAAGCCGGACGGCACGTTCGTATACGACGACGTCATGGTGCGGCACCCTGAAAGAACCGTCACGCAGTCCGAGGGGTACTGGGGCGGGACGCTTTCCAACATTCCCGACGAGGCCGGTCATCCCCGCCTGGTGGCAGGATTCAGCGGTGCGGAATTCGAGGAAAGCGACGGCAGCGTCGGTGACTTTGTGGGAACGTTCGTCGCGCTAAGTGAGGCCTCGACGGCATCGGCGCCGTGAATCGGTCGATGGCACGGGAAATCGGGGAAGCCGGCGCCTGAACCCATACGGTGTGCCGACGCCACAGTCTGAAGTCGAAACGGGACGCCGTGCATACCCGGGCAGACGGCGCACATCTCCCCCAACGGGCTCAGTCGGCTGCTGCGCGCCTCGCCGTCGCCACCTCGAGCGCCTGTTCGGCCCGTTCGCGCACCGCTTCGTCCGGGCCGTTTTCCGCCTCGCGGAGGGCGGCTTCCGCATCGGCGACCGCCCGGTCCGCCGCCGCCGCGTCGAGGTCGGACACCGGGACCGCCTCGTCCGCCAGGATCAGGCAGTGCTCTGGTCCGGCCTCCGAGAATCCGCCGGTGACGAAGTAGCATTCCGGCTCGGAGTCGAACGTCGCGTGCACCTGCACCGTTCCCGGGCGCAGGGCCGACAGGATCGGCGCATGATCCCGCAGCACGCCGAACTCGCCCTCCGACCCGGGTACCACCACCATCTCGGGCGTGGCCGCCAGCAGCGTCGCCTCCGGCGTGATCAGCTCGAGATCGATCAGCGGAGCGTCCGCCATGTCAGGCCGCCTCCGCCGCCATGCGCTTGGCCTTCTCCACGGCCTCCTCGATCGTGCCGACCATGTAGAACGCGGCCTCCGGCAGGTGATCGTACTCACCGTCCACGAGTCCCTTGAAACCCTTGATCGTGTCGGCGAGTTCCACGAACGTGCCGGGCGTGCCGGTGAACACCTCGGCCACGTGGAACGGCTGCGAGAGGAACCGCTGGATCTTCCGGGCCCGGTCGACCACCAGCCGGTCCTCCTCCGACAGCTCGTCCATGCCGAGGATGGCGATGATGTCGAGCAGCGACTTGTACTTCTGGAGCGTGGCCTGGACCCGACGCGCCGTGTCGTAGTGCTCGTCGCCGAGGATCCTGGGATCCAGGATTCGCGACGTGGAGTCCAGCGGATCGACGGCCGGGTAAATGCCCTGCTCCGCGATCTGCCGCGACAGCACCGTGGTGGCGTCCAGGTGGCTGAACGACGTCGCCGGCGCCGGGTCCGTCAGGTCGTCGGCCGGCACGTAGATCGCCTGCACGCTCGTGATCGAGCCCTTGCGGGTCGACGTGATCCGTTCCTGCAGGCCGCCCATGTCGGTCGCGAGCGTGGGCTGGTAGCCGACCGCGCTGGGAATGCGCCCGAGCAGCGCGGACACCTCGGAACCGGCCTGCGTGAACCGGAAGATGTTGTCGACGAAGAAGAGCACGTCCTGGCCCTCGTCGTCACGGAAGTACTCGGCCAGGGTAAGGCCGGTGAGGCCGACCCGGGCCCGGGCGCCCGGCGGTTCGTTCATCTGGCCGTAGACCAGCGCCACCTTGGAGCCCGTGCCCTCGGGCGTGATGACGCCGGATTCCAGCATCTCGTGATAGAGGTCGTTGCCCTCGCGCGTGCGCTCGCCCACACCGGCAAAGACCGAATAGCCGCCGTGGCCCTTCGCCACGTTGTTGATCAGCTCCATGATGATGACGGTCTTGCCGACGCCGGCGCCGCCGAACAGGCCGACCTTCCCGCCCTTGGCGTAGGGGGCGAGCAGGTCCACGACCTTGATGCCGGTCACCATGATCTCGGTTTCCGTCGACTGCTCGGTAAAGGGCGGAGCCGGGCGGTGGATCGGGTAGACCTTCTCCGTCTTCACCGGCTCGCCCTCGTCGACCGGCTCGCCGACCACGTTCACGATCCGCCCCAGCGTTTCCAGGCCGACCGGGACCAGGATCGGCTCACGCGCGTCGCGCACCGGCAGGCCCCGCACCAGTCCCTCCGTGGCCCCCATGGCCACGGCCCGCACCGAGTGCTCGCCAAGGTGCTGGGCCACCTCGAGGACCAGCCGGCCCTCGTCACGATCGACGTGGAGGGCGTTCAGGATTTCGGGCAGTTCGCCCGGGAAGTGAACATCGACAACCGGCCCCACCACCTGGGTGACGTGGCCGACATTCTCTGTCGTCATGCGTAGTGTCTCCCGAAGCCCGTCCGGCTCCTACAATGCTTCCGAGCCCGAGATGATCTCGATGAGCTCCTTGGTAATGGCCGCCTGGCGTTGCCGGTTGTACGACAGCTCCAGCCGGCCGATCATGTCGCCGGCGTTCCGGGTGGCGTTCTCCATCGCCGTCATGCGCGCGCCTTGCTCGCCGGCGGCGCTCTCGAGGAACGCCCCATGGATCTGAACCGCGAGGTTGCGCGGCAGCAGGTCGGCGAGCAGCTCGTCCTCTCCGGGCTCGAATTCGTGCAGCGCGCCGGCGGCCGGCTCAGCTGCCGGCTCGTCCGATTCCGGAGCCGTCCGCGGAATGATCTGCGTCTCCGTGACGACCTGCGACATCGCCGAGCGGAACCGGTTGTAGTGCATCGTGCAGGTATCGAACCCGTCGTCCGCGAACAGGTCGAGAATTTCCGCCGCGACCGCCTCGGCTTCCGAAAACGGCAGGTCACGGCCCGGCGGCAGCAGCCGGTGCCCCACGATCCGCTGGCCGTGCGTGCGGCGCAGCAGGTCGTAGCCCTTGCGGCCCACGCAGAAGATCTTCGCTTCGATGGAATCCTCGGCGAGCGCCATGATCTTCCGCCGCGCCGCCCGGACCACGCCCGAGTTGAAGGCGCCGCAAAGGCCGCGGTCGGCCGTGATCACCAGCAGCAGGCAAGCCTGGTTGCGGCCCGTCCCGGCCAGCAACGGCGGGGCGTCCTCGGGCGCAACCGTCCCTGCCAGCCGCGCCACCATCGCCTCCATCCTGGCTGCGTACGGCCGCGCGCGCTCGGCGCGTTCCTGCGCCCGGCGCAGCTTTGACGCCGCCACCATCTTCATCGCCTGCGTGATCTTCCGGGTGGACCGGACGCTGCTGATCCGGGTCCGGAGTTCCTTGAGGCTCGACATCGCCGGCGGATTTCCCGAAGTGTCCTAGCCGAAGCTCGCGACAAACCGGTCGAGGGCGCCGCGGAGCTTGCCGTCGGTATCGTCCGAAATCTCCCCATCGTCGCGGATCGCGGCCAGAATGTCGCCGTGCTCGGTCCGCAGCAGGGCCAGCAGTCCCTCCTCGAACTTCTGGATCTGGTCGGTTTCGATCGCGTCGCAGTAGCCGTTCACCCCGGCGAAGATCACGCAGACCTGCTCCTCCACCGGGAGCGGCGTGTACTGCCCCTGCTTGAGCAGCTCGGTGAGGCGGGCGCCCCGCTTGAGGAGCCGCTGCGTCGAGGCATCGAGGTCCGAGCCGAACTGGGCGAACGCCGCCATCTCGCGGTACTGGGCCAGCTCGAGCTTGATGGTGCCAGCCACCTTCTTCATGGCCTTGACCTGGGCGGCGGAGCCGACCCGGCTCACGGACAGGCCGACGTTGATGGCGGGCCGAATGCCTTGGTAGAAGAGATCGGTCTCGAGGAAGATCTGGCCGTCCGTGATCGAGATCACGTTGGTGGGGATGTAGGCGGATACGTCGTTCGCCTGTGTCTCAATGATCGGCAGCGCCGTCAGCGATCCCCCGCCCTCCGCGTCGGACAGCTTGGCCGCGCGCTCCAGCAGCCGGGAATGCAGGTAGAACACGTCGCCGGGATAGGCCTCGCGCCCTGGTGGGCGGCGCAGGAGCAGCGACATCTGCCGGTAGGCAACCGCCTGCTTGGACAGGTCGTCGTAGATGATGAGGGCGTGCTGCCCGTTGTCGCGGAACCATTCGCCGATGGTGCAGCCGGTATAGGGGGCCAAGTACTGGAGCGGGGCGGGTTCCGACGCCGTGGCGGCCACGACGCAGGTGTAGTCCATGGCACCCGCGTCCTGCAGGGTGCGCACTACCTGGGCCACCGTCGATCGTTTCTGCCCGATCGCGACGTAGATGCACTTGAGGTGCTTTTCGATGGGACCGCGCGCGTTGATGTCTCGCTGGTTGATGATGGTGTCAACCGCGAGCGCGGTCTTCCCGGTCTGGCGGTCACCGATGATGAGCTCGCGCTGACCGCGGCCGATCGGAACCAGAGAATCGATCGCCTTGAGCCCGGTCTGCATCGGCTCGAAGACCGACTGCCGTGCAATGATGCCGGGCGCCCGGACGTCGACCGAACGCCGCTCCGTGACTTCGATGTCGGACCCGCCGTCGATCGGGTTGCCGAGCGAGTCGACCACCCGGCCGAGCATGTTGGGGCCAACGGGGGCGTCCACGATCCGCCCGGTCCGCTTGACCGTATCGCCCTCGCGGATCGAGCGGTCATCACCGAAGATGACCACGCCGACGTTGTCGGCTTCGAGATTGAGCGCCATGCCGACGATGTTGCCGGGAAACTCCACCAGCTCTCCGGCCATGACCTCGTCCAGACCGTAGATCCGGGCGATACCGTCCCCGACCGCAATCACTTCACCGACTTCGGCGACTTCAGCGCCGGTCTCGAAATCCTCGATCTGCTGCTTGAGGATCGAGGAAATTTCGGATGCGCGAAGATCCATCTACGCGGCTCCCTTCATGGCATGGGCAAGCGACTGGAGTTGGGTCTGGAGCGAGCCGTCCACCCGGATCGAACCCACCCGCACCACCAGACCACCGAGCAGTTCGGGGTCGACCTCGGTGCGGAGCGCCACCCGACGTCCGAGCGCCTCGGCCAGGGCGGCGCGGATGCGACCCGTCGTGGCGTCGTCAAGGTCGATGGCGGTTTCGGCGATCGCCTCGACCTCTCCCCGGCGTTCGGCCGCCAGGGCCCGGAACCGGCGAACGATGGCCGGCAGCGCCCCCAGTCGGCGATTCCGGGCCAGTACGCCGACGAAGTTCCGCACCAGCGGGTCCGACCCCATCGCGTCGAGGATGGCCGACATGGCGCGTTCCTGATCCGCCCGGGCCACCACGGGGCTCCGGATCAGACGGCCGAGGTCGGCGCTGCCGGCCGTGAGGGCAAGCACCGCTTCCAGACCTTGTTCGGTTCGCTCGAGCGCATCGCGTTCCTCCGCGATGGCAAACAGCGCAGACGCATAGGGGCCTGCGAGGCTCGCGAGCCCCTCGGAAGAATCAGCCAAGACCGCGTCCGGACGCATGGGTGGAATGGGACTGTGGGCGCCCGGAGGGTGCGCGCCGTGCGCAACGGATTCGGACAGCCTCCGGCAAGGGACTTTTCGTAGCACAGGGCTGATTCTCCTGCAACTGCCAACCGGCGGCCAGGGCTTCCGTGCGGCTTGCGCCCGGGGTGGCTGCCCCGGTCCGCTGCTTTCGGGTTCCGGTAGGATTGGTCCTTCATTCCGATCCCACCCGGAGCCTGTCGTGCCCGAAGCCTTCGTCTGCGATTCCGTCCGCACCCCCATCGGTCGCTTCGGCGGCGCGCTCTCGAGTGTCCGCCCCGACGACCTAGCGGCCCACGCCATCCGCGTTCTCATGGATCGGCACCCGAAGCTCGATTGGGAAGCGATCGACGACGTGATGCTGGGGTGCGTGAACCAGGCCGGCGAGGACAACCGGAACGTGGCCCGGATGGCGCTGTTGCTCGCCGGGCTGCCGGAGTCGGTGCCGGGCAGCACCGTCAACCGCCTCTGCGGATCGGGATTGGACGCCACGGCCCAGGCGGCGCGATCGATCCGCACCGGCGAGCATGCGTTCGTGCTGGCCGGCGGCGTCGAGAGCATGTCGCGCGCTCCGTTCGTCATGCCGAAGGCCGAGCATGCCTTTTCGCGCGCGGCCAGGATCGAGGACACCACGATCGGTTGGCGCTTCGTGAACCCCCTGATGGAAAGGCTGTACGGAACGGATTCCATGCCGGAGACCGCCGAGAACGTTGCTGAGGAGCACCAGGTCAGCCGGGCTGACCAGGATGCCTTCGCGCTCCGGTCGCAGCAGCGGGCGGCAGCTGCCGCGGCGGCCGAGCGCATGGCCTCGGAAATCGCCCCGGTCGAGGTACCCCAGCGCCGGGGAGCGCCGCTCACCGTTGCCGAAGACGAGCACCCACGTCCCGGCACTACGCTGGAGGGCCTCGCCAAGCTTCCGGCACCGTTCCGCGAGGGCGGCACGGTCACGGCCGGCAACGCGTCCGGGGTCAACGACGGCGCCTGCGCGCTCGTGCTCGCCTCCGAGGAAGCCGTCGAGGAACATGGACTTACGCCCCTTGCGCGGGTCGTTGGTGCGGCCGTCGCCGGTGTCCCGCCGCGGGTCATGGGCATGGGACCCGCCGCCGCCGTGCCGAAACTCCTGGATCGCGCCGGTGTCAGCCTTGGCGACGTCGATGTGATCGAGCTGAACGAAGCCTTTGCCAGTCAGGCGCTGGCGTGTCTCCGCCAGCTCGGGCTCCCGGACGACGCGGAGCATGTCAACCCGAACGGCGGCGCCATTGCGTACGGCCATCCGCTCGGGATGTCGGGCGCGCGCCTCGCCATGACGGCCGCTCGGGAACTCGCGGCACGCGACGGCCGGTATGCGGTCTGCACCATGTGCATTGGCGTCGGACAGGGAATCGCGCTCCTGCTCGAACGCGCCTGAGGTCCCAGGGGGCGGCTAGGGCCCCGGGGGGCAAGCTCCCGGGGCCGGGCGACCAGCCGACAACGGGGGACCCTTACATCGGCACTATCGGTGAGTTTTCATCCGGCACTGACACGCGTGCGGCACCTCCGCCGAAATACCGCTGTGCACCGCGGCTCGGCTCCGCCCCCCGCCAGCAAAGGCTATGGCGAACCCAGCCCGCTTCCCGATTTTCCGGGCACCAGCGCAGCCTCCAAGATCGGGATGGCTTCAGGACAGCCCGAACTCTTCGAAGAAGTCGTTCCCCTTGTCGTCGATCACGACAAAAGCCGGGAAGTCCTCGACCTCGATCCGCCAGACCGCTTCCATGCCGAGTTCCTCGTAGGCAAGGCACTCCACCTGCCGAATGTTGCGGGCCGCGAGCTCAGCGCCCGGGCCGCCGATCGAGCCGAGGTAGAAGCCGCCGTGGGTGCGGCACGCATCCACGACCGCCCGCGACCGGTTCCCCTTCGCGAGCATCACAAGGCTGCCGCCCGCCGCCTGAAACTGATCGACGTAACTGTCCATCCGCCCGGCCGTGGTCGGCCCGAACGATCCCGTCGCGAAACCGGCCGGCGTCTTGGCCGGGCCCGCGTAGTAGACCGGATGGTTCCGGATGTAGTCAGGCAGCGCGCCTTCGCGCTCGAGGTGATCCTTCAGCATCCCGTGGGCCATGTCGCGCGCGACCACCATCGGACCGGACAGCGACAGGCGGGTTCGTACCGGATGCTTGGCCAGTTCGGCCCGGATCTCCGCCATCGGTCGATCGAGATCGATCTCGACTGCCTCGCCCTCGAGCACCTCGTCCCCCACCTCGGGCAGGAAACGCGCTGGATTTCGCTCAAGCTCCTCCAGGAACACGCCGTCAGCCGTGATCTTCGCGCGTGCCTGGCGGTCGGCGCCGCAGCTCACGCCGACGGCGATCGGCAGGCTCGCACCATGCCGCGGTAGCCGGATGACCCGGACGTCGTGGCAGAAGTACCGGCCGCCGAACTGGGCGCCGATGCCGAAGGACCGCGTCATCTCCAGCACCGCCTGCTCCATCTCGCGGTCGCGGAATGCACGCCCCTGCTCGGTCCCGTCGGCCGGCAGATCGTCCAGCTCCCGGCAACTCGCGAGCTTCAGGGTCTTCATGGTCATTTCCGCCGAGAGCCCGCCGATCACGACGGCGAGGTGATACGGGGGGCACGCGGCCGTGCCGATCGACCGGATCGGTTCCTCCAGGAACTCGAGGAGACGGCCTGTGCGCATGACCGACGGCATCGCCTGGTAGAAAAAGGACTTGTTGGCGGACCCCCCGCCCTTGGCGATGAACAGGAACTCGAACGCATCGCCGTCATCGGCATGCAGGTCGATCTGCGCGGGCAGATTGGTGCGGGTGTTGACCTCCTCGTACATCGAGAGCGGGGCCAGCTGGCTGTAGCGGAGGTTGGTCTCCGTGTAGGCCCGGTAGATGCCCCGGGAAAGGGCCTCGCGGTCGTTGCCGCCGGTCCAGACCTGCTCCCCCTTGTGCCCGATCACGATCGCGGTGCCGGTGTCCTGGCACATGGGGAGGACACCGCCCGCCGCGGTGTTCGCGTTCTTGAGGAGCGTCAACGCGACGTAGCGATCATTCGACGACGCCTCCGGGTCATCGAGAATGGTCCGCAGCTGCGCAAGGTGGGACGGACGTAGGAAATGGGAGATGTCCTGGAACGCGGTGAATGCCAGGTGCTCCAATGCGACCGGATCGACCGCGAGCGCGGAACGGCCCCGGAGCGTCAGGGCTTCCACGTGGTCGCCGGTCAGCTTGCGGTACGCCGTCGAGTCCGCCTCGCGCGGGAACAGTTCCGAGTAGCGAAACTCCGTCACGCTGGTTCCCCGTCCTCGCGCCGCGACGGCGACAAGCCACGACGGGTCCGGAAGGCCTCCAGGGACACCACGCCGTCCTGGCGCTCGGCACCCTGTTCCGAGGCGGTGTCGCCGGCCGGTGCAGAGGCGTTGTCGCTTTCGGCCGATGCTTCCGCATCCGGCTTCGGCACTTCCGGCGCAAACCGTACCGCGAACTGGGCCGCGGGGTCCATGAACGCGGTCATGGCCGCGAACGGCACCGTCAGGGACGCGGGGATACCGCCGAACGCGAGGTCGACCCGAAACTGTCCCTCTTCGACTTCGAGACCGGAGAACTGGTGCTGGAGGACAATGGTCATCCGTTCGGGATACTGGCTTCGCAGGAATTCCGGCAGGGCAACGCCGTCGGCGGTGGTGTCGAACTCCACGTAGAAGTGGTGATCACCCGGCAACCCCTCTTCCGCTACCCGTTTTAGGGCGCCGCGCGCCACGTCGCGCATGGCCTGCAGGGTGAGCGCCTCGTAGTCGATGAGCCGGGAGATCTGCGGGGGACGGTCGGTCACGGGCGCATACAGGCAACGGAACAACGGATCGGGAAACGTAGCTTTGATGGGGGCTTCTGTTGCCAGGTGCCCCCGAACCCCGCCCTACCGTGTGAAGCGGAAGGGACTTGGAACTGTCGTTCCTCTCACTGGTTAGGCAGCGAGAGCAACCTCACGACTGTTGTCGTTGGCAGTTATGAATTCGGTCCGTCGCGGCGGTACCATGCCGGGCGAAAGACCTCATCTTTCAGCGGCTGTCGATCCTGGATCGCCCCCGTTGGCCGACCGTGTGGGAGGTCGGGAAACTGGTGGAGGCGCCGGGCACTGCCCCCGGGTCCAACTCGCCTATTACATGAGCCGTTTATCGCCATAGCCGGCCGAAGCCGGCACCCACAAGATAGGCGCGTACCCCTTGGCGGGCAACGTATTCCGCTGATCGTGCCCCCGGACGTGGTGCCGGAGCGACCGCGGCTTCCTTCAGGCTGCCAGAGTCGGAACCTGATAGAGAGTGATGTGCGCATCACGCGTGACGAGGACCAGTCCCTCGATCCGCGCCTGCGCAACCAGCAGCCGATCGAACGGGTCTCGATGATGCACGGGAAGTTCCCCGGCTTCTTCGGCGTGCCGGAACGTGACTGCCAGCGGCTCGAAACCTTCACTCAGTAGCACCGACTCCAGCGCGGGTGGCGCCTGCAGCTTTCCCAGCGCCCGCTTCAAAGCAATCTCCCAACCGCTCGCTGCGCTGACGAACACCTCATTGCGCCGGTCTACCACGGCCGCACGGGCATCCGCGCCAAGTCGTTCAGGGTCGGAAAGCGCCCAAAGCAGGACATGCGTGTCCAGCAGAAGACGCACGTTCAGTCTTCTGGTTCAGGGAAGACCGTGGAGCCGTAGAAGAGGTCGGAAACCGCTGACGGGGTTTCGTCGAAATCCGGGGCCATCCAGATTTTTCCCCGCAACGTCCCAAGCTTGCGACGGGTTCGCGCCTTGCGATACGGCTCCAGTCGCAGCCAGGGCTCACCCGCCTTCGCGATGACAATCTCCTCGCCCTCCCACGCAAGCCGGCCAAGCCGCGATAGCTGCGATTTTGCCTCATGCATGTTCACCTTCATCAATCCCTCCATTACTCATCGCCTAAGTCGGACTAAGTCTAGTCAGTTGACGTCAGCTTGTCGATGACAGCCAGGAATCGAAAGCACGGGGCCCACCGACAGCGTCCTGCGGACCCTCTATCGGAGTTCGGGGCTCCTCGACGACCCCGAGACCCGCAACCGCAGCATGTTGAGCAGACTGATGACCGCGTATTCGCGCACGCGACGGCGGTCGCCGGGCAGGCGTACCTGTACCGCCTCGGCGCTCCCGCCGTGCGCGAGCCCGAGAAACACCGTGCCGTGCGGGTGCCCTTCCTGCTCCGCCGGCCCAGCGACACCGGTGGTGGCGATCCCCACGTCGGCACCGAGACGCTCACGCACGCCACGCGCCATCGCTTCGGCGGCATCGGCGGAGATCACCGGTCCTTCGGGCACGCCGAGGACATCGAACTTCACCTCGCTCGCGTATGACACCAGGGCTCCCCGGAAGACGTCGCTTGCGCCGGGCACCGCCGTGAGTCGCGCGCCCACCAGGCCGCCGGTGACCGACTCGGCCACCGCGAGGGACAGTCCCCGCTCGCGCAGCAGATCGAGTATCGCCGATTCCATGGTCTGCTCATCGGCGGCGAAGATCGCGTCGCCGACGATGCCGCGCACGTTCGCCTCCTCGCGGGCGATGATCGCTTCCGCCGCCTCGGCGTTCTCAGCCTTCGCGGTGATGCGGATCTTGAGGCCCTCGATGCCGCTGGCCTGGAAGGCGATGGTGGGGTTGCCGGCACGGTCGAGCGCGTCGATCCGTACCGCCAGCAGCTCCGCGAGGCGCGATTCAGTCTCACCCCAGCTCTTCAGCACTCGGCTCTTGATCACGGCGGTCACCCCGGCCCGCCGCTTGAGGTCGGGGAGGATCGTCCCCGCCATCATCTCGCGCATCTCGAATGGCACGCCCGGCACCGCGTAGATCACCTGCTTCCCCAGCGGGCAGACGAGGCCGGGGGCGGTGCCCGGCATCTCGGGGATGAACGAGGCCCCGATGGGACAGTCCGCCTGGCGCAGATTGTTCTCGGTGAAGTGGCGCCCGCGCGCCTCAAAGCCGCGGCGAATCTTTTCTCCCATGGCGTCGTCGCGGACCAGCGCCACGCCCATCACTTCGGCGATGGCTTCACGCGTGATGTCGTCCTGGGTCGGCCCGAGCCCGCCACACAGGATGACGGCGTCGCTCCGGTCAAGCGCACGCCGGATGGTGTCGACGATCCGCACCTGGTTGTCCCCGACCTTCACCTGGAAGTGGGAATCGATCCCCGCCTGCGCGAGCTGCCCGCCCATCCACGACGAATTGGTGTCGACGATCTGTCCGAGCAGCAGCTCGGTCCCCACTGCGACGATCTCGCAACGCATACCCCGGCGCTCCCGTGACGATGCCCCATGACGCGGCGCGCCATGCTACCCGCCGGGGTCCCGATCTGCGGGCACGAGGATCTCGACGGGCTTGCGGCACCTAGATCCCGGCCGCAACGGCCTGCCACATTCGCCGGTCGAGCCTGGCAAGAAGAAGGTGCCGAGGCGGCCGGGTGGCCGCGTGGGTCCGAGGCGCGAACCCGGATGGGCGGTCCGTGGCGGTCCGGTCAGGCGCTGCCACGCCGGCGGCGTTCCGCGTCATCCCAGGCGCTCAAGGGCTGGTAGTCCGGGACGACGCTCAGGCCCTTGGTCGCGTCGGACGAGACGTCGCGCGACGTCACCACGTCGATCACCGCCGGCGCGTTCTCGAGCCCGCGCCGGATCGCATCGGCCAGCTCGGACGGATCCTCCACCCGCTCGCCATGGGCGCCCAGCGCCCGCGCCATGGCAGCGTAGTCGGAGTGGGCCAGCTCGGTTCCCACGATCCGCCCGGCGTAATTGACCTCCTGGTCGTAGCGTTCGATGTTCCAGCCGGCGTTGTTCGAGATGATGAAGACCGCCTGCGCCGCGTGCCGCACGGCGGTGTCGATCTCCATGGCATTGATCCCGAAGGCACCGTCACCGGTGACGCAGATCACCTGCCGCCGGGGGAAGGCCAAGGCGGCGGCGATGGCGAAGGGGACGCCGACGCCAAGACAGCCGAATGTGCCGGCGTCGAGATACGTCGTGGTCTGCAGTCCAATCCGCGCGAAGCTGAGAAAGTCGCCGCCGTCGGCGATACCGATGCAGTCGGGCGCGGAAATCTCCCCGATCGCCCTGAAGATCGCCATCGGATGGATCTTGCCGTCCTCGCCGGCCTGCGGTCCCGGGTCATTGCGCCCCCTCTCGGTCCGCTCCCGGTGCTTGGCCCGAAGGCCGTCGGCCCACGCGGTGTCCAGCCCGCCGGCATCGTCGCGAAGCTCCTCCGCCAGGGCCGCCAGGGCCGGCCCGACCGAGGCCAGCACTTCGGGCGCGCCGCGACGGTTGTCGTTCAGGTCGCTGGCCGTATCCGCGATGCGCATGAAGCGGGCATCGGGAAACACGCCGGGGGACCCGTACGCGAGCTGGTAGTCGAGCTTCCGGCCGAGCGTGATCACCAGGTCCGCCTGGGACATGGCGGCCGAGCGGACGGCACCGACGATCGACGGGTGATCCGGCGGGACCAGCCCGCGGCTCTCCTGCGTGTCGAGATACAGCGCGCCCGTGACGTCGAGAAAGCTGCTCAGCTCGTCGTCGGCGCCGCGCGCTCCCCGCCCCGAAATTGCCAGCGGACGCCGGGCTTCTCGAATGGCAGCGGCGGCCTCGGCGATCGCCCCGGGATCGGGAGCGATCTTGCGCGGCGGCTTCGGCGCCAGCCATTCATCGAGCACCAGTGTCGGCGGGACCGACTCGCGGAGCACGTCCGTCGGAATCTCCAGGTAGGCCGGTCCGGGCTCGCCGCCGTCGCCGGTCGCGCAGGAGATCGCCAGGTCCAGCTCGCGAATGACGTGCTCCGGGACGCGGGCCGTCCGCGCATACCGGGTCACGGGTGCGAGCAGAGCGACGTGCGGGACGTCCTGGAGCGGGCCCATGTTGGCCTGCGCCCGCGTCGTGCAGCCGCCGATCAGCAACACCGGAACGCGGGCGAGGTCGGCGTTGGCCATGCCGGTGACGCAGTTGGTCACCCCTGGCCCTGCCGTCGCCATGCAGACCCCCAGTTCGCCGGTCAACTCGGCGTGGGCATGCGCCATGTGCACCGCCGCGCCCTCGTCGCGCACGTCCACGATTGGAATTCCGAGCTGGGCGATGCGGTCCCAGATCGGCTGAATGTGGCCTCCCTGGAGACCGAACACGCGGCCGACGCCGCGGCGCTGCAGACACTGCGCGACCCAGGCGGCGACGTTGTGCGGGTCGGAATTGAGGTCCGTTCGCGGGCTGTTCACAGAGCTGCTCCCAAGGTTCCGGCGGTCAAGCGCGGTCGCTGCCGCCAAGCATGTCGCGAAGCTTGCGGTGGAGGATCTTGCCGGTCGAATTGCGCGGCATCTGGTGGGCCTCGAGGAAGACGATCTCGCGCGGCCGCTTGTAGCTGGCGAGGCGTTCCCGCGACCAGTCCATCAAGGTCTGTGCGTCCGGCGCCTGGCCCGGTCTGGGCACAACTGCGGCCACCACGCGCTGGCTCCATTTGGGGTCGGCCACGCCCACCACCGCGACGTCACGTATGGCCGGATGCTCGCTCAGGACCTGCTCGACCTCGGTGGGGTAGATGTTCTCGCCGCCGGAGATGATCAGGTTCTTCTTGCGGTCAAGGAGCCGGATGTAGCCGTCGTCGTCGCGCAGCGCGACGTCGCCGACGGAAAGATAGTCGCCGCGGAACGCGGCGTCGGTTTGCTCGGGCAGGTTCCAGTAGCCCTGGAACTGGTACGGGCTCGACGAAAAGAGCTCCCCGGGTTCGCCGTCGGGGACTTCGTTCCCGTCGTCGTCGAGCAGCCGGACCGGCGCGGAACCGACCACTTCACGGCCGACTGTGCCCAGATGATCGAACTGTTCGTCCGGGTGCAGCGTTGTCACCCAGGCCGCTTCGGTCGAGCCGTAGAGCTCGTACAGCCCCGAGTTCGGAAACATCTCGATGATCGCCCGCTTGGTCTCAGCGAAGGCGGTGGCTGAGGAGACGACGAGTTTCTCGACCGATCTGACGACCTGATGCGATGACGCGACGTCCTGCATCATCGCGTAGTGGGTGGGGACAAGAGAGGAAAAGGTTATCCCTTCGCCCAAGGTCGCGAGACACAATTCAGGGTCGAAGCTCGACCGGGAGAAGATCGAGATGGTGGCGCCGCAGTAGAGGGACGCGGTGAAGAAATTGAGCGAGTTGGCATGACACATCGGCATGACCAACAGCGTGTTGTCCCGCCGGTGGAGCCGGAACTCGATCTCGCTCATCAGGCCCACCATGGCCATGTCGGCGTGGCCGCGGATGGCGCCTTTCGGGTTTCCGGTGGTGCCGGACGTGTACATCAGGCACCAAGGGTCGTGCGGCGCCGCAACGGTCTCGGGCTCGGTGGCCGCGGCGGCCGCGATGAGATCCTCGTAGGCCGTGTAGCCCGCGGGGGCATCGCTGCCGAAGAGAATGTACCGATCTGCCGGGAGGTCGAGGTCAGCCCGAATGGTCTCGATCGTGTCCCGGAGCGCATCCTCCACCAGGATCGTGGCAGCCCCGCAATCCCTGATGATGTAATCGGCTTCCGGGGCGGTCAGGCGGAAATTGATGGGGACTGCGACCAGCCCTGCCTTGGCCACGGCCGCGTAGATTTCGGCCCATTCGAGACGGTTGTAGGACAGGACCGCGACGCGGGCCCCCTTGGCAAGGCCGAGGCCGAGCAGCGCATTGGCGAGCCTGCATGCACGCGCGTTCCACTGCGCGTAGGTCAGCGTCCGCTCGAGGTCGCGCGCACCCGTGGCTTCGGGCCGGAGGCGCGCGTGCGCGCGAAGTATCTCTCCCGCATTCAAGAGGACTGCCATTGAACTCTTTTCTCCGAAGAGGTTTCCGCCGCCGCCGGACGGCCATCAGGCAACTACGTTGGCAGCCCCACTCCCGGCCGAACCGTCCGGCCGGACAAGGGCATCATGCAGCCGGTTCGCGTATCCAACTGGTGTCCGTGGCATCGCCGTGCCGGACCAAGATCGTTCCCGTCGCCCGGACACAGCGCGAGACCACGGCCCGCCCGAGTTTGTGATCGCACGATCACCCCTGATCAGCGGCGGACCCCGGCCCACCGGTGCAGGGCGCGTAACGTAAGCCGTTGTCGCCCGAAGTTCGACCCCCTCCGGACCGACTGTTTCTCGAGCGCAGAATCACCCGATCGTCAACGATCCGGCATCGGACCGTCCTGCCCTGGGAGAACGCGGCCACCGTGGCAATCCGGAAACTCCCCCGAGCAGCTTTCGCGCGGGGAACGGCAGCGCGCTTCACCGTTTCCGGCCCACTGCCCGGACTGGCGTGCCCAGCCTCGACCGGATCGTTGCTCCACGGTAGCAACGGTGATTCGGCTACAATTCGATGCTTGGTCCGCGGGGGAAACAGATCATGACGGTCACGGCAGTTCGCGGCTTTCCCAATTCATCGTTGCGCAGCCGGGTCAGTGAGGGCGAATGGCGGACACGAGTTGATCTCGCTGCCGCCTATCGGCTGGCTCACCTGTACGGCTGGACGACATCGCTGATCTACAACCACATCTCGGCGCGGATTCCGGGGACCGATCACCATTTCCTGCTGAATCCCTTCGGCCTTCGGTGGGACGAGATCACGGCGTCCAACCTCGTGAAGATCGATATCGACGGGAACGTTCTCGACGACACCCCGCACGAAATTAACAGTGCCGGCTACACCATCCACAGCGCCGTCCACCTTGCCCGGGAGGACGCGATGTGCGTCATGCACACCCACACCGAGGCGGGCATGGCGGTCTCGGCCCTGGAGGACGGCCTCACCTATACCAACCAGGACTCGATGATGTTCTACGGTCGCGTCGCGTACCACGACTTCGAGGGCCTCGCATTCGATCTCTCGGAACGCGAACGGCTGGTGCGCGATCTCGGCGACAAGAAGGTCATGATCCTTCGCAACCACGGCCTCCTGACCACGGGGGTGTCGGTGGCTGAGGCCTGGGTCCATATGTTCTACCTTGAGAAGGTGTGTTCGACGCAGCTTGCGCTGCAGGCGGCAACGGCATCGGGCGCCAAGATCCGGCATCCGTCAGCGGAAGTCTGCGAACGGACGGTTCAGCAATACGGAAACCAGGGGTGCGGCGAGCGCGAGTGGCCCGGGTTGCTGCGCCAGCTCGACCAGGCGGGAGTCGACTATCAGCAGTGAGGGCGGGCAACTGAGGTCGACTGGACGGTCCTCCGCCGTCCGCTGAGCATTCGCAGCCTCGTTCCGAACGCACAGCCCCCTTCGGCGGGCGTTGTCCGGCCACTCCGCATTGACTCTGGCCTGAATCCCGACAGCGACACGGCGCTCGACGATGGGCCGTCACCTTCAAGAGGCCGGACCAAGTGCTCCCTGATTCACTCCGGCAAATCGGATCGACATCGCGCCTTGGCACAACCGCCCTTCGGGTAGGTGGACGCTAGTTCCAGAGTGCCGAGATGGGGACAGCGGCCATCCGGTCACCGAACGGCACGGTGACGTCGTGGTCGTACAGCACCAACCCCAGCACAAACTGTTCGCCGCACGCATCGGCAAGGCGGCGAAGGCCTGAGAAATCTCCGCTGACAGCGGTGGCCGACGCCTTCACCTCGATTCCCACGACCCTTCCAGCGCCGTCTTCAATGACAATGTCGACTTCGTTGCGCTCCTTATCGCGGAAGTGGGAAAACGCGTACCTGTCGCCTGCCCAACTCGCAAGCTTAAGGATTTCTCCGAACACAAAGCATTCCAAAAGCGGCCCGAACGACGCCCTGTTTCTCCTAAGGTGGTCAAGAGAGAGATTCCTGAGTGCAGCGAGCAGACCGGCGTCCAGAAAGTGCAGCTTGGGAGACTTTACCAGCCGTTTCAGGGTGTTGCTGTGCCAAGGTTGCAGGGTCTGAACGAGATACAAGTTCTCGAACACGCCGACATACTTTTGTGTCGTCACGTGACTCATGTTGAGCGAAGATCCGATGCGTGAGTAGTTCACGAGTTGCCCGGCGTGCTCGGCCAGCACACGCAGCAATCGGGGCATCTGGCTCAATTGGCCGACGCGGGTGATGTCGCGGACGTCGCGTTGGACAATGGCCTCGACGTAGTCCAGGTGCCATTCCCGCCGACGGCGCCTGCCGGCGCGGGTCAGGGCCTCCGGATACCCCCCCGCCAAGACCAATTCCCAGAGTTCATCGCCCACGACCGGTGTGCCGCCCTCCGGGAGTTCGCCTGTAAACACGCTGTCCAAGAACGTGTATCCGCGTCGACGGATCTCCGCCTGCGCCAACGGCAGCAGGCGAAGAATTGCCATGCGTCCGGCGAGCGAATCCGCCACTTGTGGAAGAACCATCAAGTTTGCCGACCCGGTGAGCAGAAACCGCCCCGGAATTGGACGTGTGTCGACCGCAAGTTTGATGGCCAATATCAGGTTCGGAGCGCGCTGCACCTCGTCGATCACTGCCCGGTCCAGGTTGCGTACAAAGCCCACGGGATCGCTCGAGGCGGCGCTCAGGACGGTTGGATCGTCCAGCGTTACGAAAGGGCGGTCATCGCCAGCAACCTGCCGCGCCAGCGTGGTTTTTCCGGCTTGCCGGGGGCCACAGAGCATCACGACACGCGTGTCGTCTAACGCGTTGCGGACTCGATTTTCGACAAAACGAGGGTACATGAGATCTCGAGAGGATCTGACCGATTGAAAAATAACTTCCGACTGATTGAAAGTCAACGGACGTCCAATTGAAAACTTATGGCTGTCCATTTGAAAGCTTAACCCGCAACCCCAGCGGAGCCACACTCGCTCTGACAGTCCGATCCAGGAATTTGTCGACCTGCTACCTGCCGAGCTCCTTGCGAGGCCCTCGCACAGGGAGCCGCGATTTCTCGTTACCTAAACGAACTTTGAGAAGGCCGCTGCCCCTCGTTCACGTCATGCGCCGGCGTCATGCCTGCGGCTTGCCACCGGGCCAGACCGGGTTGTGCGCTAGGTCCGGCCAGGCGATCGGCGCCCGGCAGGCCGCCGCCGCAGTGTGCGGCTCGCAGGCCGGATCCCAGTCGGCAGCGACGTAGCGATGGCCGGTGGCATCGTCGCCGGCTTCCGAGCACAGCCAGACGATGGGCGGCACCATGGCGGACGGCGCGATCAGCGCGCCGCGGTCAAAACCTGATTCCTCGGGCACCATCGGCGTATCCGTGGGGCCGCCGGGCACGACCACGTTGACCGTCACGCCGGTGCCGGCAAATTCTTCCGCATGGCCCGCCGACATGGCCTCTAGACCGGCCTTGGCCGGACCGTAGGGGTGGAACCTGCACCGAAGCATCGTGAAGAAGCTGGTCGTGACGTTCACGATCCGGCCCCAGCCATCGGCCAGCATGCCCTCGATCGCGGCCCTGGTCATGTACCACGCGCCTGAGTAGTTGGTGGCGGTGAACTGGTCCCACATCCCGGGCGTGATTTCATGGATGCCGATCAGCTCGACCATGTGATCACGGCGGATCACCCCCATGCCCATGGCACCGTTGTTGATCAGGATGTGCGGGCCGCCGAACTGGCTGCGGGCGTGTGCGATCGCTTCCTCGCACGCTTCGTAACGAGAAATATCGGTGCGGCTCGTCGACAGCCGGGTGGCCAGCTCGCGCTCCGCGCATTGGTCGACCAGGGCCGCCAGCCGTCCGTCATCGATATCGAGCGCCGCCACCGAGGCCCCTTCCCGGAGCAGCGCCATGACCAGTTCGCGGCCGATCCCGCCCGCCGCTCCCGTGACCACGGCCGTCTTGCCGGTCAGTCGACCTCGCTCGGGCATCGACACCCCCTTCCCTCTCAGTTCAATCCTTTTTCCCGACGCACCTGCGCGAGCGTGGTCAGCGTAGCCAACAACAATTCGTCCCGCTCATTGGAGATCGAGGCGAGGTCACGCCCTCCCATCGCGGTCTCGACCTGTGCCTTGAGGCGATCGCGCACCTCCGGCGTGAGGTCCAGGGGCTCGAGATCGTTCATCCAGTCCTGCAGGGCGTCGCCGAGATGATCGAGGAAATGTGCGTAGCCGCCGGCCCCTCCGGCCAGATGGCAGATTTCGTACGGCCCCATCACGCCGAGGCGCAGGCCCGGGCCGTATTTCACGGCGACGTCCACATCCTCCACACTCGCGAGCCCCGTGAGCACCGCGTCCGCGCATTCGCGCAGGAGCGCGGCCTGCAGCCGGTTCACGAGATGCCCGGACACCTCCCGGTTGAGCCGGATCGCCTTCTTCCCCAGAGCGTTGTAGAAGCCGATCGTCCAATCGACCGCGCGTGGATCAGTTTCGGCGCCGCCCAAGACCTCCACCAGCGGGATCAAGTGGGGCGGGTTGAAGGGATGCCCCACTACGAAGCGCTCGGCATTGGAACACCCCGCCTGCATTTCGGACATCAGCAGGCCCGAAGTTGAGCTCGCGAGGATGGCGTTCTGCGGCAGCGCCGCGTTCACTTCGGCATACAGCGACCGCTTCATGTCGAGGTCTTCCGGCGCGCTCTCCTGCACGAACTCCGCCCCGGCTACGGCCTCCGCGGGATCGGCGTGGAAACGGACCCGGCCCGGGTCAGCGCCGACGACCACGCAATCGAGTTTCTCGAGGGCTGGCCAGGCGCCGCCCACGAACGCCCGCATCTTTTCCTCGGCATCGGGCCCTGGGTCCCACGCGTCGACCTCCAGCCCGCGCGCGAGGAAGTAAGCCGCCCAGGATGCCCCGATCGTGCCTGCTCCGATGATGCCAACGCGACGGACTGTCGAAGGTTCGGGCAAGTTCATGGGTCTGGTCCCCCGGCGATGAATGGTCCGTTCCGAATCGGAATATCGCCCGACAGGTTAGTGCGTGCAGCCCGGTAACCCGGGCGCACGAGGTCGGCATCGCGTCCGGACCGGGGCGTCCGAGGGCCCGGCAGCCGAGGCGCGACGCCCTGATTCCCAAAATGTGCCGGCGTTCCGGCCGGAGCACCTGCATTCGCTGCGGCATTGAATTTCGGGACCGGATCGACACTCCCCGCGCTGGCAGCACGCGCAGGCCGCAACCATCGAACGGGGCCGAACGCGGACCTCCGCCGGGCCAGCTGGGCGGCCCCGAAGGCCAGCGAGTTCCCGACGATGCTCCATCGGGGTGCCGACGGAAGGACAGCGAAGCGTTACGTCGAGCGTCAGGCGGTGCGGAAACTGGTCCGTGACGGTACTGGCCGGCCGGCGGAAAGCGTCGACACTACGCGCCAAGGAGACTGCTGATGAAGCGTCCCGGCGCCAGCGCGAACAGGCCCGCAACGATCACCCCCACCATCGTGCCGATCATGAAGCTGGCGTGGGTTCGCACCCAGCCTCGGCGGATGGCGATGATCGCGACCGCCATGCAGAAGAGCGTCCAAACCGTGAGCCCGTGGATCCAGCTGAACGCACCCTCGTTCAACTCGCGGATCGGGAACGAAGACAGCGTCACGAAAGACATGGTCACGAGCCACGTCCAGCCGACGATGCGATGACGCCGGGTGCCCTTGGCCAGCGCCAGGTTGGCTATCCCCAACCCCAGCGCCAGCGTGGCAGCCGTCAAGTGCAGCCAAATCATCATCCGACCGTCTCGGAGGGTTCATGATAAGCGCAGCGTCGAACGGCCGGCATTCCCCCCTTCTTGCCCGATCCGGTCACGTCAGACGGACAGTCCCGACCGGAGGCGTTGCTCAGGTCGTGGCGGCCAAGCCGGGTGACCCGAGACGCCGCCCTTGGGCCACCTCGCGGATCATCTGTTTCAGGTACCTGAACGGCTCAAGGCTCTCGGTCGAACGTCGCGACACGATCCCTGCCCGATAGCGGTGTGTGCCCATCTTCAGCGGCAGCGGCTTGAGCTGGAACTCCGGAATGTTCTCGATCAGCGTTGATGAGAGGTAGGACAGGTAGGGGCCGGTCGCCATCAGGAAGAGGCCGACGGAATTCGTGCGGATGATCGTCCTCACGTGTCGGCCGGTTCGACGGTGGAGTCGTTGCAGAAGGTCGGCCAGCAACGACCTGGCCGCAGGACCCTCCCCTTGCAATACCGCATCGAAATCGATCCATGGGTAATCGGCGAGATCGCCGTACGTGGGCCGGCGCGCATGGAGCGGATGGTCCCGGTGGGCCACGATCCCAAGCGTTGTGTCCAGGACGTGTTCGCGGGCGAGATACGGAGGGAGGGGCTCATTGGTGTCCAGACCGCCACAGTGCATGTCGGTCTTGCCGTTTGACAGCAACCAGAGTCCCTCCTTGTAGGCGGTGGTCTGGAGCTTCAGCTCAACGCTGGGAAAGGTCTCGTGGAAGCGGGCGACCGCGCTCGGCAGTACGGACTGCATCCACACCGGCCCGGCCGTCACACGGTACGTGCCGGATCGCCCTGACACCATCGAGAACACGATGTCTTCCGCGTCCTCGATTTCTCTCAGCAGGCGCCGGGCCAGTTCGGTCACGATGGATCCGAGCTCGGTGAGGCGGACTCCCGTTGGAATGCGTTCGAACAGCTGGCCCCTGAACTGTTCCTCGAGCTTGCTGACGATACGTGACAGGGCGGGCTGGGTGATCGCAAGTTTGTCTGCCGCGGAAAGGATCTGTCCTGTTTCAGCAACGACGAGAAGCTTGTTCAGGTCACTACGTTTCTCGAACATCGCTGGGTTCCTCGCACTCGGTTCTATTGCCGATGGCTCCTCTTGACACGTCATGCATGTCCTGTGCGCATGTATCTAGGGGCGATCAGCTGGACGTCGAGAACTTCCGGCGGTTTCCGGACCAACGAACCGTCACCGCCTCGCTCGCTGATTGCCCAGCCGCGGTGCCGTGGGGAGGACCGCCCGAACCCGCCTGGACGCTCGGCTGCCAGTCCGACGCGCCGGTCGGCGCCAGCCGGCCGGGATCGTGACGGCGGCGGGCTGGGGGTTGTTCGGGGAGACCGCGCCGCCGGCGTTCACGCCGGCAGCGACACGATCTCGGCAAGACCAGGCGGCACCGCGGGAGCCGTCGCGTCACGGTGCCCGCGAACCGGTGCCGTGTGCCCCTGACCCGGTCGTTCCCAAGATCAGTCGAGCTGCCCGAAGTCGCTCGCGTACAGGCTGCGGAGCGCTGTGCTCGTGTCCGGCTGCAGCGGCGCCATGTCCACGACCGCCGACGCCTCGCTCACGTGCTCGGGCAGGTTGGGACCTACCAGCACGCCGTGGACGCGTCGGTCGTCGAGCACGAAGCGGATCGCCGCCTGCGCCCGACTGCCCGGCTCTCCGTCAATGGCGTCCCAGACGGCGCGGGCCCGCATTTCCTCGGAGGCCATGTCGGCGCTCGCATACATCGGGATCTCCCGCCCCGTCCGCGTGGCGCTCGCCAGCACGCCAGCCGCCAGGACACGGATGACAAACACCCCGACATCGCATGTTTCGCAATGGGCGATCACGTTGCCGAAATCGACCGTTGACCAGCCAGCGGGCACCGCCTGCCCCGCGCTGGGATTCAGCATGTTGTAGTAGACCTGCGCAGTGTCGAACCGCGCGCTGGTCACCAGGCGCTTCAGGCTGTCCGCGTCGCCGTTGGCCGTGAAGCCGGCATAGCGGGTCACGCCCCGGCGCTTCAGGTCATCAAGCGCATCCGCCACGCCGCCGGGCTCGAGAACGCGGTCGACAGCCAGGCAGCGCGCGTCGCTTCCGGCCCCAAGCGGGTTGTGCAGCTGCAGAAGGTCGACGGAGGTCCGGTTCAATCGGGCGAGGCTCTTCCCGATGCTCTCCTCGATCTGCTCGGATACCGGACGGTCGCTCGCCGGATCGACATGGAACTTGGTCGAGAGATACGGATTCCAGTCGAATTCCGGTAGGAGCTCGCCGAGGGCACGCTCCGAGATACCGTCGCCATAGGACGGGGCGGTATCGATCCAGTTGACACCGGCTTCCTGGGCGAGGCGCAGCGCCGCCCGCCCGACTTCCGCATCGTGATGGATCAGGACGCCGCCAACCCACCCGGCACCGAAGACGATCTCAGAAACTTCAAGGTCGGTGCGGCCCAATCGACGGTACTTCACGGTGCCCCCGGGTGCGGTTGCTGACGGCTGCCTGCCGCCGGATCACCGATCATATCCGTGACCGGCGGGCCGAACCGGCGACCAAATCCCCAAGGACCGGTGTCCACTGCACCGCCGGACGCGCCCGCTGCCAGCGTCGCGCCGGACGGACGGGCGGCCGCGCCGATGCGGGTCGCGCGAACACCGACGCCGCCGAACCGGGTATCACGATCGTTCGCATGCATCTGTACTTGCCCCTGCAGCGGTAAGATGGCCGGCCAGATCGGCGCAGTGCGCGGGCAAGCCGGGTTGACGGCAACACGATCGGACCTCCCGGGGGCATTGGGGCATGGCTCGAAGGCGCGGACCACGGGCATCGAGAGGGAAACAGCGGAGATCCCGGCGGCAGGGCACCCAGACCCAGGCCGTACGTTCCGGCGCCGACCATCGACTCGCCGGAACCGAGAGCATCCCCCGGATCCCGCTGCTGGACGTGCTGCGGGGGGTCGCGCTCATCGGGATGACCGTATTCCATTTTGCCTACGATCTGATGTTCTTCGGGCTGCAGGAGCCCGGCTACACGACGCAGCTCCACTGGGCGGCCCTGGCCAAGGCCGTGGCCATCAGCTTCCTGTTCGCGACGGGTGCGAGCCTCTATCTCGCGCACGCGCACGCCTTCCACTGGACGCGCTGGGCCCGGCGGCTGGCGCTGATCGTCCTGGGCGCGCTGGCCATCACCGCCGCCACCTGGATCGCTACGCCACAGTCGCTGATCTTTTTCGGCATCCTGCACCTGATCGCGTTTGCCGGCGTCGCCGGCCTGGCGTTCGTGCGGGGCCCGTGGTGGCTGGCGGCGGCCGCGGCAGTGGCCATTCTCGCCATCAACGAAACGGTGCAGACCGAGTTGCTGGACGCGCGGATCTGGCAGTGGACCGGGCTGTCGGTCGCTCGACCGAATTCCGGCGACTACTTCCCGGTGTTTCCCTGGCTGGCAGCGGTGCTCTTTGGTATCGGCGCCGCCAGATGGGCGCACGGGGCGGGGGCGCTTCGCCGGCTGGCAGTCTACCGGATGGAAGGCAGCGTTGGGCGGTTCGTCCGCTTCCTCGGCCGCAACAGCCTCGTCTACTACCTGCTGCACCAGCCCGTCATGATGGGCCTGCTCTGGACGTGGCTGCAGGTGACGAACCGCTGAGAACTGGGGTAGGCCCTAGGCGCAGGCCGCCGGGCTGTCGCCGTATCGGACCGCCGCTTGGTCAGAAGACGCCCGGTATCAGCGCCTTCCGGCGAGGCGGATAATCGCTGAACGTCTCCCGGTACCATTGATGATTGCTGCGCGCCCTGGGCACAAGATTAGCGGCGGTAAAGAGGAAAAAGGCGAGACCGCAAGTCGACCACGTGGCGAGTGCCCAGCCGGCCCACTCGAGGAGTTCACCCAGGTAATTGGGACACGAAACGAAGCGATACCCGCCTCCCCGCGGGATCACGTAGCCGGTCTCGCCGGGTCCGCGCAGGCGCATGAGGACGTTGTCGGCGTGCAGGTTGAGTGCAATCCCCGCCAGGAAAATTCCGACGCCGATCAGGAAACGCGGATCGGCGAGCCATTCGATCGCGTACTCGCCGAATTCCGAAATGAACCGGGCATTGATATAGGCGTTGATCGCATTGAAGAAGAAGCCTGTTGCCACGATCAGCAGCGGCGTCTTCCGTCCGCTTGCCCGGATCCGGAACGGAAACACGAATGTCCGGTTCAGGTAGTGCACCTGCCACATGGCTAGGAAGAACAGCGGCACGAGGTGGGACGCCGACTCCCCGGCGAGATAGACCGCGAGAAAGACGAGGACCGCCGGCAGTTCCATGATCACCCAGCCGAGCCGGCTGGAAATGTGGGGTCCCCAGCCCGTGCCGGCGTAGTGGCGGCCATAGGGCGCGGTCATGCGGAGCAGGTACAGGAACGTCAGGCCGGCTGCGGCGATGACCGCCCATACCAGCACGCCGTGCAGTTGTTCCTCGGCCATCTCAACCAGCTTCGTCGAGCATGCCCTGCTCGTGGAACCAACGGTAAGTATCCCTCACGGAATCTGCCAAGGGACGTGACTTGAACCCGAGTTCCGCCTGCGCCTTGGCATTAGAGATTCGACGGTTGCTGTTGCTCATCACGCGTACCGCAGCCGGCGTATAGAGGGGCCGACGCCCCCGACTACGGTCCAGCATGACCTGAAAGGGCGCCCAGAGCCGGGCCACAAACAGGGGGATCACGAGACGGGACACCGGCACTCCGGTCGCTTGCTCGGTCAGGAGCGCCAGGGTGCGCACGGAATTCCAGCCACCTGACAGGAGGTAGTTCTCGCCGCATTTTGCCTTCGTTTCGGCGGCCACCGTGGCATCGACCACATCGCGCACATCCACCCAGTCGAAGCCGCCCGCGACCTGCGCAGGAATTCTTCTCCGGTGCAGATCAAGGAACACGTGTCCCATGTACGAAGGCACACCGTCGAAGGGGCCGATCACGCTTGTCGGGTTGAGGATTACCGCGTCGAGGCCGCAATCGATGCCACGACGAATTTCCTCTTCGCCGGCGGCCTTCGACCGGCCGTAGGTGCCTTGCCGCGGGTCGTCGGCGGAGCCACGGCTTTCATCGAGCACTTCGTCGAGCGGGTACTGGTTGAAGGCGTGTATCGAGGAAACATGGACAAGCCGCCGCACGCCGCATTGCAGGGATGCCTCGACGACGTTGCGCGTGCCCAACACATTCGTCGTATGGACATCCTTGCCCCGGGCGGGGTCGATCGACACCAGGGCGGCCAGGTGGAAGACGGTTTCCGCGCCCGAAAAAGCGGCAACCAGCGAGTCCTTGTCGAGGATGTCACCGCTGACCCACGCGATGTCGAGATCCGCTGCCGTCCCCTTCCCTTCGCGGTAGATCGCGCGGACCTGACGGGGGTCGCCTCGGTCGGCGAGAGCCCGGGCAAGCACACCACCGATATGGCCGCTCGCTCCCGTGATCACCCGCATGGCAGCGTCCCGCTCGCTTGCCCTGCCTGTCCGTGCGGCAGGCATCCGCCACCGGCGAAAATCGTCGCACCCACGTCAGCTCCAAGCTCTGGCAGCGCGCCACGGATCATGCTCGCATAGCCCAACATCGTCGTTTCAAGACAGCGTCCGAACACCAGAATTGTCGGCAGGGCACGACAGCGTCTCATCTGTCACATCACCGGCGGCTCCGCGCCCCGGGCAACGCGATCACGAGACCAGGTACCGTACCGACGTTGGTCAGGGCGCTCCGCATACGCGAGCCGGGCCCGGATCTAGCCGCGACGGCGGCCCGCGATTCGCGAGCTTCGGACCACGCGTACCCAAGTTGTCGATGCCGCCACATGCGAATTCCATTGTCGTGCCGAAGTTCCGCACAGTAAGGCACTTTCACGCACAAGGTGCCGCGTTCCGGAACCCGGATCAAGTAACGGCTGACCTCCGCACCACCGCGTCTGCCTGGCACGGAAGCACACCTTGCGTGGTGCGGCCGGTGTGCCGCGCGTGGGGATTGCGTGGAGCAAGTCTGAGAGATGGTGCCGCGCCTCCTGTCGTCTGGCGGCATGCCGATCCAAAAACCAACGGGAAGCCTCCCCCCGGATCGTCTCGAACCAAGATACGTTCCAAGCGGCGTAGCTGTTGTCGATGGGCAGTGGCTCCAACTCGACACCGGCCGGGCGGCCCGTGCGTTCTCTGGGGTGAGCGCGGCTGACGCAAGACCTAGAGTTCCCACACGAACAGAGCCTGCACGGCGTTCTCGTCAGTGTGCCGGTCTCCCAACTTGTTCATCCAGAACTGGTACTCGATCCCGATTGCGATCCGGTCAGTCAGGTGCCACTGCAGCTGGGGCTGCGCCAGGATCCACGACCCCACCGTCCCGCCGAGTTCGTTGGTCCGCTCGCCGACATATTCGATGTGGCCTTCGATACTGAAATCGGCGGTACCCACCCGGAACGGCCGTGCAAAGTTGAAGTCGATGAGGATCGTGTCGTCTTCCGCAGGCGCCCCGCCAGACACGACCCCCTCGCTGCCATCGATCAGCGCCGCAAGGTCGAGGTTCGCGAACGCGAATCCCTCAAGGCCGAGCGCCAGCCGTACGCCGGCAACATACTTTCGGACCTTCGCGTCCGCGGCCCAGTTGAAGCCGCCGATCAGCCCGATGTCCGCGACCGGACCAGCGCCGACGCGACCGCCGGTGATCTTGCCGAGGCTGAAGTTCGCGTAGGCTTCGCTGTAGAGGTCGACGTCGGAGGCGCCGGGTTGCCGCGAGTCAACGACGTCGACGAAGAAGAAGTTGTCGCCATATTTCCATCCGCTCGCGTGCTGCAGCGTGTAGGTCACGTGTTCGGCGCTACCGCCGCCAGCGAAGGAGGGGACATCCAGATTGCCGATCTGGAGATGCAACTCCGTGTTGCTCCAATCCGTGGCCTGCGCCGAAGCACACGAAAGCAGCGCGAGAACGGTTAGCCCGAACCACATCGGGAACGCGAGAACATGCATGCCGGCGCTCACTCGGAAAGGATCATGGCGTCTCGGCCGGCCGCGAACAACTCTCTGATCGGACAGCCCAGTGGGCCGGCCACGGGAGCTGCCGACGGGGGCAGGACCGTGCGTTAGTATCGGGCATAAGGTGCGTTGTGTCCGCATGCGCGCCGCGAAGGACACACGGCGGCACGGCCGTGATTTAGTCGGACAGCAGATTCGGGTTCGCAAACGCCGGGACGGGCTGACTGGCGGTTCGCTTCATCTTGCTGTAGCCCGGCCAACCACTACGGCTGCCTAGTGGGCAGTCGGTCGCGGTGGTAGGTTACCAAGTCCCGAAATTCGCGAGGAAAACAAATATGCCACGACGAATTGCAGTTGTGGGTGGAGGCGTCTCGGGACTGGGCGCCGCATGGGCGCTGCATCATCACCCGGACCGTTTCGACTTCCGGCTGTTCGAGGCCCAAGAGCAACTCGGTGGCAATGCGGTAACCGTGGACATGCCCCAGAACGACGGCAGTTCAATTCCATTTGACATATCGGTCACCGCCCTGATCCCTTCGGTGTATCACCACATCCTGTTGTTGATGGAAAAGTTCGATATCAGGCTGATTGATACCAAGTTCACCTACAGCGTCGAATGTGGCGGCCAGTTTTATGCCCACGATTTCGGGTCCGACATCCGGGACCAGCTCCAGTCCGAAATCCGCAAGTTTCGACGACTGATGAGGCGCTTGCACTGGATCGGCTGGCTCAGCCGCGCCCAGTCCAAGTACCTGAACGCCCTCAACCCGTTCAATTACGTCAGCATGTGGACGGTCTTGAATCTGGGAGGTTTTTCCAAGGACTTCAGATACAAGATTCTGAAACCCATGTTCATCAACTTCGTGCTGGCCTCGAACGTGTTCGATCTGCCGGCGGCACTATTTTCGAGGTATCTCGAATTCTTCAATATCGAGACGGGTACCCCCATGTGGACGTGGGATCAGGGGACTCGACGAATCTACGAAAACCTGTCGGCCGGCTTCCGGGACAAGATCTACCTCAATCGGCCGGTCGCGAAGGTGTACCGACAGGCGTCCTGCGTCGTGATCGAAGATGCCTCCGGCGCCCAGGAAACGTTCGACGAGGTCGTATTCGCATGCCCGGCAGACCAGACCTTGAAAATCCTGGACAGGCCTTCCTGGCTCGAACGCTACATCCTGTCGTCAGTCCGTTACGACAACGATATCCATCGTCAAGCGGTCGTCCATTGGGACTCCTCGGTCCTGCCTGACAATGACATGAAGTGCCTGGACACTCGGACCAACTACATCCAGCAATACGGCGACAAACCGGACAACTACGAGATCACGCACATCATCCACAACCAGCAACCCTGGGCCAAGCGGTCAGACAAGCCTTGCCTGGTGACCTACAACGCGACCAGCGCCATCGACGAACAGAAGATCATCACGAAGCGGCGGTTTCAGCACATCGTCCATGACCTGCGTCAAGTCACCATGCTCGTAGGCCTGTTCCGCTTCATTCAGGGCAAGAGGAGGACGTGGCACTGCGGCGCGCACACCCTGATCAACAGCCAGGAAACCTGCCTCATCACCGGACTCGCCGCAGCGAGACAGCTCGGCGCCGACTATCCCTTCGATGACCCCGGGGCCAGAAGGTCGTTCAACCACTATGGGAGCATCCTGCACGGGTTGCGGTTCAGGAAGGCGTAGCGTGCGGGCAACGTCATGCCCCCAGTGGCGCGGCGCTGCTGGTTGGGGGATCGTCAGATTGGCTAGCGGTTCGTTCGCCCCGGGCCACGGATCGCGATCAGGCCGTGTAAGCGGGCTTCCGGCCCCGCATTGCGGCTACCTGCCATCACCCTCGTTGTCGCGCGGATAGAACTGTTTGCAATAGCGACGATATTTGCCGATGTCGCCGTCAGAACGACTCAACCGTGGATGCGGACGATGCTGCCGTCGTTGCCAGATGACGACATCCTGCCGAACATCCCGCATTTGTGCGGATACCACGAACTTGTTCATGACGCTGGTGCGCAGCTTCGTGGGCAGGAACCGCAGGCCGACGATCGGTCGTTTCGGGCTGCGCAATTCCCGGATCTGGCTGACCAGCACCAGATCGACCAGCGTGCCGTCGACCGGGGTAGCGAGAACCCAGAGCCGCAGGTCCATGCCGATTGAATGCTCCTGGATATTGACGAAGGAGTACCCGAGCCCATGGACATGGGCGGTAGCAGAAACCTGGTAGAAGGATTCAACAACACCGGCGATCCGGCGGCGGCGGCGGAACTCAAACCGAGCAAGAAGATGTGCGCCATCCACCGTGGTCGCGCCAACCGGTTTTACGTTGCCGTAACCATGGACGTACTGCAGGTGGGCCAGGTCCACGGAGTTCTCCGCCAACTCCTGGACATGGCCGGGAAATCGGACGCTCCGGAGTTCCGGGTCGCACCAGTCATTTCCTGCGGATGGCACATCCGGAAGGGTCCATTGCGGCGGCCGTCCAGCGGCGCTCCACCAGGCGAAGATCAGGCCATGAATTTCCCGTACTTCGAGCACTTGGAGCTTCACGGATTTCGGCGGCGGGGCAAAGGGAGTCGCCACGCAATTGCCGGCGATATCGTAGGTGAACCCGTGAAAGGGGCAGACGAGACAGTCGTCACGCACCCGGCCGCCGGCGGCAGGCCCCAGAGAGGAACCCATGTGCGGGCACACCGACTCGGCCACGCAGACCGTGCCTTCGCTATCGCACCAGGCAACGATGTCCTGGCCCAGCCACTGCCGCTGAATCAGCTTGCTTTTTGCCAGAGAGCGTCGGCTGATGATGAAGTACCAGCCCTCGGGAAACGGAAAGAGAGAACCTGGCACGTCATCCGTGCTGCAACTGCTCTTTACGTCTCGCCGCATTCTCGCTCCCGGCTATGGCGACGCCCTTGTCTCAGCAGGCAGCGTAAGACCGAAGGGGGCGACGGTGCGTGTTCCTGAAGCGTCCAGGTTCCGTCCTCGTCATATCGAATGATGGTGAGGGCGTTGGACGGCGACGGCACGCCAGCTGCTTGGCCGACATCACGGCTCATTCGGCTTCATATCACCCGACTAATAGCACTGTCGTGGTACGACAACAAGAAGATTGACCGTACAAAAGAGGCCTATGGTCCGTCTGAAGTCACCAAATTCAGCAGCTTGCCCGTCCGTCTGGTGAAGGGGCTTCCTGAGGTCTCGACGCTAGATTGCCGCACTTGAAGCACGCTTGCCAGGAGGCGATCCCGCAGAGCGTTCTCTTTCCGATTCGGTGACGTCAGCGAGAAGCAGCCGGTGCTGGCGCACAGGCAACTGACCGCACCCATCTACCGTTTCAGTATTGATAGATTCCGATGGGTCAAACGCGATACTGTTGACTTGACAGTATCGCCGATAGTTGCAGCAAGCGCGATACAAGCAGCAAGATGTCCCGATTCCACCGCCTGACGGCCGACCATCAGCTTCACGCAGCCTGACCGCACTGGCGACCACAGAACCCCATCGGTAGGTCGGGAACGCTACCGGCATCCCTAGACTGGGACAGCCGCGGCGCGGATGCACGAAACCCTCGATGGGCCGCAGTCTCACAACGCGCCACGCCGTTCGCCTGGACACAGGAGAGCTGCGCGCTCCGCATGCGGGACCGTCAGACGCCAGCATGGATGCGCAGGCGTAACAAATGGGGCTTATATCGATTACTTGACAGGTCGGGTTTGTTCCAAGTTATTGCATTGATGATCCTGTGTTACAAGAACATGCATGAAACAACTGCCGCGGCCCGTCCCGACCGATCCGAGTGCCGGTGACCCGGCGCACGACGCGCACGACGCGCACGACGATGTGGAGCACCGCCAGATTGTCTACCGGGTGCTGTTCGACCAGCCGGCGACCGCCCGGCGCCTGGCCGCGGTTGCCGGCGCCTGCCGGTTCGTCTGGAACGAGATGCTCGACCAGCAGGCGCAGGTCTACGACATCGCGCGCTTGTGCGGCGCGCAGCCGCCGGCGCCGACGTTCTTCACGCTGGGCAAGGCGTTCACGCAATTGCGCCGGGCGACGCCCTGGCTGCAGGCCATGCCGTACGCCCCGGTGCGGTACACCCTGAAATACCAGGCCGACACCTGGCGGCGGTTCTTCCGGGGCGAAGCCGGGCGGCCACGGTTCAAGCGCCGCGGCTGCGACAGCGTGACGCTCCCGCAGGATGTGCGCATCCGCGACGGCAAGCTGTACTTCCCGAAGATCGGCTGGCTTCGGCTGCGCCGCCGCGGCGGCAACCCGTACCCGGACGCCGAGCCCGTGCAGGCCGTCCTCAAGCGCGTCAACGGCAAGTGGATGGCCACCGTGTGCTACGCGGTCGCGGCACCCGCCCGTCCCGACGACGGCACGGTCACCGGCGTCGACATGAACGTCGGCCAGGTCGCCGTCAGCGACGGCCGGCACGCCCGTATCGTGCACGCGCCGGACAGCCGGCGGCTCGAGGCGAGGGTCCGGCGGTATCAGCGCCGCCTCGCCCGGCAGCCCCGCGGCTCGAGGCGGCGCGAGCGCACGCGGCGGCGGCTCGCCCGCACGCAGCGGCGGATTGCGCAGCGGCGCCGCAACTGGCAGCATCGCGTGAGCCGGTCGCTGGCCGGGGGCACGGTGGTGGTCGAGGCATTGCGGACGCGCGCGATGACGGCATCGGCAAGGGGTACGATGGAGGCGCCCGGGCGGCACGTCCGGCAGAAGGTCGGCCTGAACCGCGGGATCCTGGCGACGGGCTGGAGCGGTCTCCGAACGATGCTGGCCTACAAGGCGCCGAGGCTGGTTGCGATAGACCCTGCCCACACCAGTCGGACCTGCGCGGCGTGCGGCCATGCGGACGCGGCTTCGCGCCGCAGCCAGTCGAGTTTCGAGTGCGTGGCCTGCGGCCACACGGACCACGCGGACCTGAACGCGGCCCACAACATCCGGCGTCGGGGACTGGCGCAGCTGCACGGCGAGGGGCGATCGCATTCAGCGACCCCGGCGACCCGTGAAACGGATCGAAGGCTGGCGGTGTAAGTTGTCAAGTTATCGATATAAATCCCTAGTGCTATACATGCAGCTTGGTCCTGATTCGGCACGTTGATATGAATTTGGCTTCCTTCATCGCGCTCCTGATGAAGCGTCGATGGCTGACCATCCTGCTCTCTCTGCTGGTCATGCTGGCACTCGCTTCGGGCGCCCGGAACATAACTGTCGTCGACGTCGACGTTCGAAATCACTTCAGCAGCGACGACCCGCATATTGTCGCGCTCGACCAGCTGGAAGACACCTACTCCCTATCTGACGGAGCGCTGGTGGCCGTGGCTCCGCAAAGCGGCACCATCTTCACGCGGGAAACCCTCGTCGCCATCGAAGAGATGACCAACCGCCTGTGGCGCACACCCTACGTCACACGAGTCGATTCGTTAGCTAACTATTCGCATAGTGAAGGTCTGGAGGACGAGCTGATCGTCGAGCCGCTCATCGACGATGCCGCCTCTCTCAGCGACGACGATATCGAACGGATAGCGCGTATCGCGCTCGGTACCGAGGAAGTGGCCGGGCGCTTCGTGTCCAGGGACGGCCGGGTTGCCGGGCTAGTGGTCAGTGTTTCGCTGCCGGAGGACCGGCAGCTCGGCAGACTGGAGGTCACCGACTACCTTTACGGCGCAACTGCCTCCGCCCGGGAAGCGCACCCCGGCATTGACTATCACCTTACGGGTGAAATCGTCCTCAATCGCGCCATGAAGGATGCGATCGACGAGGACATGGGCATCCTCACACCCGTCGCGTTCGGGACCATGCTGCTCGTGGCTGTATTCCTGCTGCGTTCGTTGTGGGGAACCGTTGCAATCGTCGTGATGCTGGTTGCCGTCTTCCTGTCCGCGCTGGGCTTCACTGGCTGGACCGGCATGAAGCTGTACGGCGAGAGCGGGGCCGCCCTGTTCGTCCTGATGGCCGTCACGGTCGCGCATTCGGTGCACATCATCGAGGGAATGGCGGCAGCCATGCGCCAGGGAGCCGAGCGCAAACTGGCCGCCAGTCGTTCGCTGCAGGTCAACATGTGGCCGGTGTTCCTCACGTCGCTCACGACCGCGATCGGCTTCCTCAGTCTGAATTTCGCTGACATGCCGCCGTTCCGGGTCCTAGGCAACATCGTGGCGTTCGGCGCGACGGCCGCGTTCTTTTTCTCGGTCACCCTTCTGCCGGCATTCTTGTCGGTTGTACCCATACGTGCCAATTCCGTCCGCGCGGGCAGAGCTGACTTCTTCGATCGCCTGGGACGGTTTGTCGTTTCCTATCGCACGACCCTCCTATGGACCGTCGGCATCGTCATGGTTGTACTCGTTGCCGGTATCTCGCGGATTGAACTCAAGGAGAATTGGCTGGAACTCCTTGATGAAAGCTACGAGTTCAGACAATCAACGGATTTCGTAAGCGAGAATTTCACCGGCGTGGAAACGTACGAGTATTCGCTCGACTCCGGCCGTGAGGGCGGAATCACGGATGTTGAATTCCTGAGTCAGGTGGAGGCGTTTGCGGAGTGGAGCCGGGCGCAGCCGGAAGTCGCCCACGTCTTCGCCCTCTCCGACATCATGAAACGGCTGAACAAGAATTTGCACGGCGACGACCCGGAATTCTACGTTCTCCCGAGCGAATCCGAGCTCGCCGCCCAGTATCTCCTGCTCTACGAATTCTCTCTGCCGGTTGGCCGTGACCTGAACAATCTCATCAACGTCGAGCGATCCGCGACACGCGTCACGGTCGTGCTCAAGAGCCTGGCTACCAGAGAGAAGATCGACCTCGACAACCGCATACAAGCCTGGTTCCAGCAGAACGCCCCGGAACTGGCAACCCAGGCCACCGGCGTTGCGGTCGTCGGGGCTCATTCAATTCAGCGGAACATCGAAGGCATGTTGCTCGGCACGATCGTCGCCATGGCGATCGTATCGCTGCTCCTGCTCCTGATCTTCAAGAGCGTGCGTCTCGGCCTGATCAGCTTGATTCCCAATTTCGTGCCGGCCGCCATGGCGATGGGTTTGTGGGGGCATGTGGTCGGAGAGGTCGGCAACGCCGCGGCGGTCGTCACCGCCATCGCGTTCGGGATCATCGTGGACGACACGATCCACTTCATGACCAAGTACGTACGGGCCAGGAAGAGCGGGCTGTTGCCATCGGAGTCCGTTCAGTCGGCGTTTCTCACCGTGGGCAAGGCATTGGTGGCGACGACCGCCATCTTTGCACTGGGCTTCATGGTGTTCGGAGCGTCGGGGATGTCGACCAACCAGGCGCTCGGTCTGCTCGTGGGAATAACGGTCATCATCGCGCTTCTGGCGGACTTCCTGTTCCTTCCGCCACTGCTGATGGTGCTGGACGGGGCCAAGGAAACGACTGCGCAAATCCGGGAGCGACTGAGGCGCTCAAGCCAATAGATTTCGTTGCTGCAATCGTTCGGTTCCATCATTCACGGTAGATCCCGAGAAGGGACGTTGCCCGACGGGTTTCAAAGTCGGCGCTGGCAGTCGTGCTACGATGTCCGACGATGTACACGGAGTGGTGCTGAAGCCGCCATGGTCCAGTTGCTGCACGGACCCCGTCGTCGCTTCCCTGCCATTGCCGCCCTCCCCGTGGCCACTGACAGGAGGCAGCCGTAATTCGCATTTCGTTCATCCGGCCAATGCTCGTGTTGCCCGGGATCCTTTTCGCCGTTCTAGCTTGCTCGGTCATGCCGTCCGTCGTGCAGGCGGAAGAAAGCGCCGAAGAAGCCGGACTCAGAATCGCGACTGAAGCCCGCGAACGCCAGAAGGGTTTCGGTAACTTCACTGCCAACCTGACGATGATATTGCGGAGTAAACAGGGGCGCGAAAGCCAGCGCGAACTCCGCCTGAAAGTCATTGAGGTCGACGGCGACGGCGATCGGACGATGTTCGTGTTCGACCGCCCACGTGACGTCAAGGGAACCGCGTTCCTCGTCCACTCCCACAAGAGCGATCCGGACGATCAATGGCTCTATCTCCCCGCACTGAAGCGGGTCAAGCGCATCAGTTCGTCGAAGCAGTCCGGATCCTTCATGGGGAGCGAATTCTCGTACGAGGACATGGGTGCGGTCGAGGTCGAGAAGTACACCCACCGATTTCTGCGCAACGAATCTTGCGGAGAATTCGAGTGCGTGGTTTCCGAACGTATCCCGGCCGGCGAGGATTCCGGTTACTCGCGTCAGGTGGTATGGCTCGACCAGGAAGAGCTTCGCACCATTCAGGTGCAATACTTCGACCTGACCGAGAACCATCTCAAGACCATGGTCGTGGAGGATTACCAGAAATACCTGGATCGCTATTGGCGCGGCAGCACAATCACGATGACAAACCATCTCACCGGGAAAAGCACCGTGCTGAACTGGTCGGAGTACGAGTTCGGAACCGACCTTGATGTCGGCGATTTCACCCAGACGGCCTTAAGGCGGGCGCGCTAGCCGCACGGAAGGACCGACGGCGCGCCCTCCGGTTTCCTCAACGGGTAGCGGGCGGACACGGGATGCGGGGAACCCGATCTAGCAACGTCCGGCGCCAGGCGGCACCTCGCCTGTTGGCCTTTATTCCGGCCTGCGGGCGCAGACGAAATACATCGGCGTGAAGATGCCGAGGCGGCCGGCTTCGGCAAGCGCGACCGCCGCCAGTTCTAGGAGGCTCGAAACCTGCGTCGTGCCACGCGGCACGATCCCGAGCCTTTCGAGCAGCCATAGCGAACCATTGGTCACCCGCCGTCCGGCTACCGAACTGCGGAAGCTGGCGACGGACAGGCCGGAGCCTACGAGAGGCTGATACCAGGGAATGCCGGGCATGGCCTCGGCAGCCAGATCGCGGGCTTCAATCAGCTCAAAGCCGGCCTCCCGGAGGGCGTCGTCCACCTCTTGCGGCCGGGCGATCTCGGGCAGGCCGCCACCATGCTCGATATCCGCCCGGAGCCGACGGTGCTCCGGGTCCGCGTCGTCGAACTGGCTGGTCAAACAGTATTCGTAGGCCGCGAAACAACCGCCGGGCTTGAGAAGGCGAAAGGCCTCGCTGTAGACGCCGACCTTGTCCGGCGCGCAGCACGTCGCCTCGATCGAATAGGCGGCATCGAAAGAGACGTCCGGCGCATCGACGCGCATGAAGTCGCATTTGAGCCAGTCGGTCAGATGGCTGAGCCGCTCCTCCTCGCTCCTTCTTGCGGCCCGTTCGAGTTGCAGCGCATTGTTGTTGACGCCGACGATTCGGGCTCCGGAGAACCGGGCCATCTCGATCAGCGGGCCGCCGACACCGCAGCCCAGATCCACCGCGGCCATGCCGGGCCCGAGCCCCAGCCTGTGGGCAATGTAGTGCTCGTGGCGCGCGAGCGACGCGGCGAAACTCTCGCCTTGAGCGCGGGGCGCGAAATGGAAGGACTGGCCCCAACCGTATTCGAAGAAATCGGTGACCAAGTCGTAATAGGTGTTTTCGAAATCCCGGTAATCTGACTTGCGCTCGTCGAGCCCGCCCCGCGCCCTGCCGCCATAGCGGTGCTTGTAATCCTTGATCCGTGCGGCGACACGGCTGCCCGTGTTCCCGTCCTTCAGGATCTTCGTGAGCTTGATTGCCATCGCGAAGACTCGATCAACAGGTTCCTGACAGATCCGTCCGCTGGCTGCTCCGCCGGCACACGCCGGTCCCCGCTACGGGAACGGATTGCTGCGGCCGACTGCCACCCAGACCATGGCATCCTCGACCAGCAGACGTTTGGCCACGCGTTGCACGTCCTCGATCGTGACGGCCTCAACGAACGCGTTGCGGCGGTCGAGGTAGTCAATACCCAGGTCGTTAGTCTGCATCGCTACGAGAAAGCCGGCAATCTCGGACGTGCTGTCGAGGGCGAGCGGAAATGAACCGGTGATGTAGAGCTTGGCATCGGCAAGTTCGTCCGCGGTAAGCCCGCCCGCTGCGGTCTGCCGGATCACGTCGCGCACCACCGCGACCGTTTCCCCGGCGCCTTCATCGCGCGTCGACGTCGCGCCGATCAGGATCGGGGCGCGCTCAGCGTCAGCCAGGTAGGTGTAGATGCTGTAGGCGAGGCCGCGCTTGATCCGGACTTCCTGTTCGAGCCGCGTTCCCGGCGTCGCGCCGCCCAGTACTGAGTTCAGGACGAAGGCCGGAAAGAAATCCGCGTCGTCCCGCGCCACGCCCGGCAGGCCGAACACGAGCTCCGTTTGCGGAATGTTCATGGGGACGTGCACGGCCTGCCCGGCGAAGTTCCCGATCTCGGGCGCCTCGTCCGGGAGCTCGCCGACCGGGAGGTCGCCGAATGCGAGATCGAGCACGCGGGCAAGCGTTTCGCCATCAATGTCGCCCGCCACCCCGACGACCAGCCGCCGGCGAACCAAGCGGTCGCTGGCCGCTGCGCGCAGGTCTTCCACGTTGATTCCCGCAAGGCTTGCCTGCGTACCGGCAGAGGGACGTCCGTACGGCCCGTCACCGAAAACCAGGGAAAACCAGCGGGTACGCCCCACGCTGCCCGGCCGCGTCTCGTTCTGCGCGCGAACCGCTTCCAGCTGGCTGCGGATGCGCGCGACCGGCTCGTCGTCGAAGCGCGGGCGGGCCAGCGCGTGCCCGAGCAGCGTGGCAGCTTCCTCGACGTTTTCTCGAAGCGTGTGGAGGGTGCCGAACAGACTGTCCCGCCCGGCGGAAAAGGACAGCCGAATGGCCCGATCATCGAGGCGGTCCCGAAACGCGACCGCATCATGGGGCCCCGCCCCCTCATCCAGCAGCGCCGCCATGAATTGGGCGAGGCCCTCCTTCCCGGGGGCGTCGAGCGCCGCACCGCCTGTGAACCGGAACGCCAGGGACACGATGGGGAGCGACGAATCGCGGCGCAGCCACGCTACGGTGCCCTGCGACGACTCGACCACTTCAACCGGCGAGGTCGTGGCTGACGCGCTGGAGACGGGCAGTGCGATGCTGGTCGCAAGCGCCGCCGCGGCAAAGTTTCGCAGGAAGTGTCTCACTCGGCTTCTCCCGGGCGGAGAATGCCGGTCACCGTCGCCTGCTCGGCCAGCAACGTACGCGCCGCGCCGGCCACGTCGACGGCCGAAATTGAACGCACCATCTCGATGTACCCGTCGATGTCCTCCAGGGTCCCGCCCTTGATGAGGGTGCTCCCGACGAATTCGGCAACGGTTGACACGTCGTCGCGAGCGTAGATCTGACCGGCGGCAAACCGGTAGGCCGCACGCTGCACCTCCCGTTCCTCGACACCCTCCTCGGCCACACGCCGAAGCTCGGCGGTCACCGCTTCCTCGACCTCGGAAACGTCGGTCCCCTCAGCAGGCATCGCGTACACCAGGAAGAACCCGCCGTCCCGGCTGCCGCCGTCGAAGTAGGCCCCCGCCGCCAGGGCGACCTTGCGACGCACGACGAGGGCACGGTGCAACCGGCCGGACGCTCCCCCCAACACCGCCGCGAGCACGTCGAGAGTGGCCGACTCCCGAGCGGCGCCCGAGAAATAGCTCTCGGCCCGATATTGCCGGGACCACCGGGGCCGGGCGACACGCGGGTCTTCCATCTCGACGGTGACCCGGGCCCGATGGGGCGGCTCCTTGGGCCTCGGTGGTACCGGCTCCCCGCCCGCCGCAACCTTTCCGAACGTGCGTTCCGCCAGTGGACGCAGCGACTCGGCGTCGATGTCGCCGGCGACGACCAGCAGCGCGTTGGCAGGCCCGTAGTGGCGGCGATAGTACGCTTCCACCTGCTCCATGGTGAGCGCTTCGATCTCGTGGCGCCAACCGATGAGCGGACGCCCGTACGGGTGCGCCTGCCAGGCCGCAGCCATCAGTTGCTCGCGGAACACCCCGGAAGGAGAATTGTCGGTTCGCTGCAGGCGCTCCTCGATGATGACCTGCCGCTCGGCCTCGAAGTTCTCGGGCTTGAAGACAACCCCTGTCATGCGGTCAGCCTCGAGTCGCATGACCGTCTCCAGGCGGTCACGGGCAATCGTCGCGTAATACGCGGTGACATCGGCAGACGTGTAGGCGTTCGTACTGCCGCCATTGCGCCCGATGATCTGCTTGTACTGTCCGTCCGTGGTCGTCCCCGTTCCATTGAACATCAGATGTTCGATGAAGTGTGCGATTCCAGACTGCCCGCTTGGGTCGTCCGCGGCACCAAACGCGTAGTACACCGCGTGGTGCACCACGCCAGGCCGTTCCATGGGGACAGCCACCACGCGCATGCCGTTCGCCAGGGTGAACGTTTCGGCCCCCAGACCGGCAGCTGCAGGCGGCGTCAGAACACAGAGGCAGAACCCGACCATGGGAACAGATCGCAGGATCGCTGCCAGTCGCCGCCACAAGGACGTCGGACCCCTTGATGTCGGCAGCCGCAGCAATCTGCGGCGCCACGTCGCGCTGCTTGCGCGGGGAATCACGTTGCTGCTCTCATTGGGATGGCTTCCATTCGAACTGTCGAGGGCCGCGGCCCGACCGCCGGACCGGGACTGCCGCCGATGCGGAGAAACCCGCGACGGCTGACCCTGCTGGCGTGGGAGCGTAGCGCATGGCAAGCGCGAGGCGCCGCGGCCAGAAAGACACATAAATTGTTAGCTGATACGCGATTGTCAAATTCGTCGAAGTTCCCGGTAGCCTGCGGTCCTCCGCCGAGCTGGTGGCGGGCTCTCCCAGACTGCTGCGACCACGTCGATGGAGTCGCGTTGGACCGACGAGCACAGGCCCAGCGCCGACGGATCGTTGGCACTCGCAGATTCGCGGTCATCCGCAACCCGACCGGCTTTCCGGAGCACTCCCGGCAATCGGTCGGCCGGTGACCGGCCTGTAGCCGCGTCCGCAACGGCTGCATTCCGGCGAAGGGCAGCCGGAGCTTGCACCGTCACCCACCGGCCTGCCCTACGATTCTTGCCAGCGTAGGGTAAGCCTGCTATACCCAACAGTAGTCACAATCGTAGGGCAGAATGAACACCTTTCCTCTCGCGGTCCAGACCACCTATCAGGACCTGCTCGAAGCACACAAAATGCGGGCAGTTTCTGCAATCGGCGGAACGCCCTTGCTGAAGCACCAAGGTACCCACGGGAGCTATTGGTATGCCCGCCAACGGATCGGTGACCGCGTGGTCGACCGCTATATCGGACGGGATACACCTGAACTCCGGCAACGTATCAAAGCCGCCGAGGAGCAGCGCGAGGATCAACGAACACTGGCAAAGCGAAATGCCCGACTGGTTGCGCAGCTGCGTGCCGCAGGGCTTCCGGCTCTGGATCGCCAAACCGGCAAGGTCCTCAACGCCATGGCGCAGGTCGGCACGTTCCGGCTCGGCGGCACGCTGGTCGGAACACACGCCTTTCGCCTGTACAGCGCCGAGCTAGGCGTGAGCCTGGCCGATACGCTCGCAGTGACCGAAGACGTCGACATTGCCGCCTTCGAGGGCCTCAAACTCGTCATTCACGACCAAGTCAGCCCATCGCTGGCCGATACCTTCAGGGATCTGAAACTGTCCCCGGCCCCAGGCCTCGACCGGAGAAACCGGCCCACCCGATGGGCAATGCCCGGAGGCGGAACCATGGTGGATTTCCTTGCGCCAAGAATGCGCGAGACTGACGGTGTCCTCATGTTGAAACCTCTGGGCGTCTACGCCCAAACGCTCAGCTTCCTGAACTTTCTGATCGCTGAACCCATCCCGGCGGTAGCCCTCTATCGAAGCGGCATTCTCGTTCAAATTCCGCAGCCGGAGCGATACGCCATCCACAAGCTGATCGTCGCTCAACGCCGGTCGACCGGCTCGGAAGCGAAGGCCAGGAAGGACCTTGCGCAGGCCGAACTGCTGATCCGGATTCTCGCGGAAGACCGACCTCATGCGCTCGAAGAAGCCTTTGAACGCGCGATGGCCGCAGGCCCCAAGTTGCGGGATGCGATCGGGAAATCCCTTCGTCAAAAGCCGCTGTTGGCCGAACTGATTCGACCGGGCTCGTGATGCCGGGAAGCGGTCTCGGCCCCTTCAGCCCGAATTGTGGTCAACCCGCAGGCCTGCTCCATCATTCGATCGTGTTCACAAGCCGGTCATCACGTTCGCTTCTCGACCGATGACGGCCGCCCCCTTCGGCCTGGACATCGCCTGCACCCGATTCGCGCCACCGGGCAAACACCTGGTGTTCGATCGCCCCGCGTCCGACATCGCGAGACTTGCCGTCGGCTCTATCGCTTGCTGGACGCCGGCTTCGAGTCGTCGCTCTCGAGAAACGATGTGGCCTCATCGCGTTCGGCGGCCGGGTGATCGGGATCCCCCAGTTCCTCGGTCAACTGAAGCATCCGGTCCCACATGCCTGCCCATCGATACACCTTTGCCATGGCTGCTTGCGGCAGCAACACCTTCGATTTGGCGGGCGTGTTCTTGAAGATTTCGAAAATCAGTTCTGCCTCTTCCACCGTCTGCGCCGACATGATCAATTCCTTTGTCGCCGTGCCGTCACCGTTCGCGTTTCGAGCTCTTCGGCGTGCGCTCTGCCGGCGCCACGGTGTGAAATAAAAGGAACTCACCTGATCACTACCTCAGGAACCGGGTTGAAGCGAAATCGCGAGTCTAGAGCCGACCCTGTTCAGGTAGAACCGTGGTCGGTAGGGCAGAAATACAGGTCCCGGGCAAAGACAACGGGGACGGCCATGAGCAGTGCAAACCTGACATTCCCCGTCGACGCGGCAAGGCCGCCCAACAACCCAGCTCTCGAACTCAAGGCCGCGGAGACCTTGTGTACCGGGCATCCTGAAGCGGATGGCCCCCGTGGACGCGTACTTCCCGCAACCACCCTGGCACGCAGCGAGGAATAGTACAGGCACCCTGCAGCTAGCGCGGGCCTCACCCGAGGCGAAGCCCGCGTGCCGATTCCCCTTCCCTACCAGAGCAAGGTCGCGCTTAGCCCAACCCGGTTCTCCGGCGCCGTTGTGGCATTTGCGGGCTCCCAACGTGTCGCCTCGAGGCCGAGGTTAAAGGAGACGGGCTTGCTCCCGGCCAGCGCCAGCCTCCAACCCAATCGCCATTCGTGGCCGACCTCGGAAAGCCCGAGCCCCGCTTCCGGTGTCCCCAGGAAGTGCCCGCCAGACAACACCATTCCGTAGCCCACGCGCGCGTCCAGCCGCCCGTGCCCCTGGTCGGTCGATGTCGTGCCCACGGTCATGTCCGTCCCCCACAGCCGCTGCACGCTGCTGGCAGTGTGACCCCACGCAGGCCGGACGCTGAGCGAGAGCCCCTGGCCGGCCGTACCCGGATCGAATCGGATCAGCCCGCTCACGCCCCACTCCTCATAGTCGCCGCTATGCGTCAGCAGGGTCCGGGCCCGGGTCTCGACGATCAGCCCGGTTGCCTGGTCGGCATAGCGCAGCCCACCACCGGCTTCGACACTGGTGCCCGTCTCGCCGTCCCCACCGTCACTTCGCACGCCGATCTCGATCGACGGTGTGAACGTGGCCCCAGAGGCAAGATCCTGAACATGGGAGCCTTCGAGCATCAGCCGGTGCCGGCTGGCATTCAACGTCATGCTCTCCAAGGTCTCGGATCCATCGAGCTCCGCGCGTGTGTGGGCGGTTTCACCTTTTAGCCTCAGGCTCGTCGTGCCGCCGGCGATCAGCTGATCGCTGGCCATCAGCGGCCCGCTGACGCCTGCCGCCGCCATCTGCTGGGTGAGATCGCTCGCTTGCGTACCCGCTGAGTCGTCGACCTCGACCTCCCCTGAGCCAAAGCCGACCGTTGCCCACAGGTTCATGCCGCTCGGTGCTTGCCAACCCACGTAGGGGTTGATGCTCGTAACGGTCGTCGTGAGTTCGCCCGAGACAGCATTGGAGTCCGACGAGTAGTCCGCGGTCCCGCGCGCCCGTGCCACCGACACCCCGGCCAACACGTCGGGGCCGAGCTTGGCATCGACCCCGAGGTTGGCGCTCGTCACGTCGCCGTCGTAGGTCAGCGCATCCTGGCTGCCGCCGGAGAAGTTGCGGTAGTCGCCGCTTCCCCAGAGCGTCAGATTCCCGATCAGGCCGCTCCTCCCCGTGTCCGCCGCGTCGAGCGCCAGGGTGAAGGACGAGCCGGCAAGCAGCTGACCGAGATCGAAGCTTCCGCCCTCCAGCGCGTGCCGGTTGGCCAGCAGGGCGTCGGGCAGCGAGGTGGTACCGACAAGGCTGAGTTCCCGGCCCGGCGGGGTCTCGGAATGCGCCTGCTCGATGCGGCTGGACACAGCATCCACCGTGCTCGCGGTCATGGCGCGCATCATCTGAGGCAGGATGGCTTCGACCACTGCGTTCTGGTCGGCGGCGGCCGTCTCCGGCCCTCTCAGGTAGACGCCCGAGCCGATAACGAGACGGGTGTTGATTTCGGTCCCGTCGCCTGCAGTGGTCGTTCTGGTGAACTCCCTTGCGTAACCCAGCTTGGGGATATCGGCGCTGTCGGTGTCGTCCGAGGGATCGTCGAAGTAGTACTCCACGAATCCGCCTTCCGGGCTGCTGCTCGCGGCCTCGAGGACCTGCTCGAGGACAAGCTCGCCGGTCACCACGTCACGGACGGTCGCCACCAGAGGCCGGAGCTCGAACCGGTCCGGAAACGCTCCATGAACCACGATGATGTTGCTGGTTCGGTCCAACAGATAGAGATAGACCGAGCCATGCCGCCATGGCCCGTTCGGATCTCGGAGCGCAAGCCTGGCCTCTGCAAAAGCCGCTCTGGATTCCGCCGTGGTCTGCGCGCCGCTCAAGGCTCTACCAAGGAATCGCAGTGCTTCCGTGACGAACTGCTTCAGGGTCGCGCGGTCCACGACCTCGCTCGCGGTGATCGCCGGGTCGCCGTAATCGATGGCTTCGTCCCGCAAGTGCGAGGCGTCGAGATCGAACCCGGCGAGCAGCAACCTCGGCTGCTCCGTATTGGCCGAGACATAGGCGGCGGCATAGCCGCGTGCCCCTGGGATGCCCGGCCGAACGCCCGGCACAGGGACGGTCAGGTCGAACGCGGCATCCGGTTCGCGTCCCAACTGCTGGAGCAGCGCGGACGGCGCGCGGTCCCCCCGGGGAATACCGAGCGCAGAGAGAATCCCGTCGTAAACCGCGGGCTTCAGCCTTCTGGCTGACAGGGACATATCCTTGGAATGAAGAAACACGCGGCCATCAGGTGTCAGGGTCACGATGTAGGTGGAACCGGAACGGAACGGGCCGTCTTCGAGCCGAAGCCGGCATCCTGCGTACGCCAGCTGTTCCCCTGACGCGGTTTCCGAGCCCTGGCCCTTGAACTGTGCCCTCACCGCTAGCGCGAAGTCCATCAGGGTGGCGCTGCGATTTTCCACCTCTTGCGCGGTCACGGACGGATCCGGGGGAGGCGTGACACCGGGCGTGAGCGGACAGCCTTCCTGCGCCAGGGCCGTCTGTGCGCTGGACGTGACGCCGGCCAGCACGAGCAGGCCAAACGCCACGAGCGTCAAGGCCGCCGCAGGCAGCGCTCGGGCGCCGGTTCCGATGAGCCCTCCCCAGGAGGAGCCTCGACGAACTAAGGTCGCCGACCATCGTGCTCCCATGATGGGGGCGCCGGGACCTTCCAATGAGGTCCGGCAGACTGTCGAATCGTCAGGAACGTGCGTCATGATTGCTTACTACCCTCTTCAAAAGGAGCCTGCGGCCGGGCAACGAGGACGAGGCAGGTCCGGGCGGAGACCCCGGCTTCGGATCCCGTTGACGATCCGTGCACGCCACCCGATCAACCGAATTCCGCGCGCGTTCTGCCGGCGTGCGTGCTTGCACCCGAAACCAATTTCGCCTCTGGTCAGTCTCATGGCCGACCGCCCTCCCGCCGATTGCCCCGCTGCGGACGTTGCCGCACAGACGGATTGCCACCGAGCCCGCGAAGCCAATTGATCATACCGATGTCAGGCATTGACGAAATCTGACGATCGAAATCGCCGCATTCGCGCCCACTTCCAGCATGGGCCCGCGGTCAACCTCAACTCGAGCGCGCAGCAGTTCGCCGATCCCGAAACGTCGCTGCACCAGACGGCCGCCCGCTCCGTCGGCATCCTGTGGGCGGCCATCGGTGCGCTGCACGAAAGATTCGAGCCTGACGAGTGCGCCGGCTACTTCCGCCACGCCGGCTATGGCTCAACCTGAACGGAAACTGCTGTAGTGGTGGAAGCTTGGCTGGCACGTCGGGTCACCGGCATCCGGAAAGTGGCCATGCCCCCTGGAGAAACCCGCAAGCGAACTGACTCCCCTGCGGGTCGCCCGGCGGAAGCCGCCGGAATCCGGTTGTCCCATCCTTGGGCCCCGCTCGCATGCTCAAGCGCCCAAGTATCTCCACAAACGTGCGGGTCAGCGGATACCGAATGGTCGGCGTCAGTGGTCCGTGCCTCGCCGGGCGTCGCGCTCGCTCTGCGTGCGGACGCGATCGAGCCGGCGGCGGGGATCCAGGACCACGCCATAATCTGCCCGCGCACGTTCAACCGAAACGAACCCGTTCCGCACGTCCTCAGCCACCCGCTCCGGGTCGCGATCAAGCGGATCGCCGAGGCCGCCGCCACCCGGCATCTCGAGCACGAGGTGCTCGCCGCGAGGGATCGTCTGCCGACCCTTTCCCTTGAATTCCGCCGCGCCGGACTTGAGATAGATCCGTCCCACTTGACCGGGCTTTCCCCCGTTCCGGCCTCGCGGCGGATGAATCACCCGGTCGAACATCGTGTTGATCGCAAATGCGCGATCACCGGCATAGCCGACTTCCATGATCTGGCCCGTACCGCCGCGGTACATGCCGGCACCACCCGAGTCCTCGCGGTATTCCTTCCGCCAGAACAAGAGCGGCGCGATCGTCTCGTTCACCTCGATCGGCGTATTGCGCACGCCGGAAGGAAACGCGGTCGCGTCAAGGCCGTCCTTGCCGGGACGAGCCCCTGTCCCTCCGGCGTGGAACGTGTTCATGGCGAACGTCGGGCCGCTCTGCAGATCGTCCCCGGTCATGCCGTGCCCGCCGAGAAAGACCGGGTTCCACAGACAGGAAGTGCCTTCCGCCGGCACCAGGTCGGGGATCACCTGGCCCAGGCACCCGAGCATGACGTCGGGCAGCATCTGTCCGATCACGTGGCGCGCGGTCACCGCGCACGGTGGCGGGGCATTGAGGATGGACCCCTCAGGAGCGGTCACCCGGATGGCCGCAAGGGAGCCGGCATTGTTCGGGATGCGCGAGCCGATCACGCAACGCACCCCGAAGCTCGCGTAGGCCTCGGTATATGTAATCGGCACGTTGATGCCGTAGCTTGATACCGGCGAGGTCCCGTCGAAGCTGACCGACATGCCGGTATCGTCGATGGTGACCGCCGCGACGAGGTCCAGCTCCCGCTCGTACCCGTCGATCCGCATCGCGTTGCGGTACGTGCCGTGCGGAAGGGCGCGAATCTCCGTCAGCATGCCGTCGTGCGACGTGTCGATGATGTACCGGGACAGGTCTTCCAGATCGTCAAGATCGAACTCGTCCATCATGCCCACGAGACGGCGTCCGCCGACTTCGTTGCAGGCCGCAAGCGAATAGAGATCGCCTTCAACCTCGACCGGATTGCGGACGTTCGCGCGCACAATCTCCAGCACGAGTGCATTGAACTCGCCGCGCTTCGCGAGCGGCAGGATCGGGATGTTGAGGCCCTCTTCATAGACCTGGCGGCCGTCCGGCCCGAAGCCGCGACCGCCGATGTCGGCCACGTGGGTGGTGGCGGCAAACAGGGCCACAATGCGCCCGCCCCGGAACGTCGGGGTCACCGCCGTGAAGTCGTTGAGGTGCCCGGTGCCGAGCCATGGATCATTGGTGAGGAAGACGTCCCCTTCCTCCATCATGTCGAGCGGGTACTTCGCCAGGAAACTCTTCACCGACGCGGCCATGGCGTTCACGTGCCCGGGAGTGCCGGTGACCGCCTGCGCCAGCATGCGGCCAAACGTGTCGAAGGCCCCGGCGGAGATGTCGCCCGCTTCGCGCGCGGACGTGCTGAAGGCAGTGCGGACCAGGGCCTGGGCCTGCTCCTCGACCACCGAAAGGAGCCGGTTCCACTGGATCTGCATCCGAATCCGGTCGAGCGTGGTCCCGTTGCCCATGTTCACTCCTCCGGCCTGAGACGATCGATGCTGGCCGGCCCTTCTTGACCCTAGGCTGGCCATCAGAGTACCGCATCCAGTCGCCTGGCAGAGCTTGGCCGCACCCCATTCCGACCTGGTGCCGCGCGCTTCACACCTCGGGCCTTCGCGCCAGCGATCGCCTGCCTGCCGCATTCGAGCTTCGAATACTCCGAAAGGCCGGCGAGAGCCACGTCGACGGACGAGGACGGGCCCCACCGATTCGCCTTGCAGCGCGAATCCGGGACAGGTGGCAGCCCTTTGGCCTAGTCACAACCGCGACTTCAGGATAAATTTATGACAGCATTGCAGGCACTCTATTGAAGGCAATCTGAATGGCACAGTTGACCGTACGAAACATCAGTGAGGAAATCGTGGGAGCGCTCAAACGAAAGGCTGCCGCCAATGGCCGTTCGGCGGAGGCCGAACACCGGGCCCTATTGCGGGAGGCATTGTTCGGCACAGAGGAGCATTTTGTCCAACGGGCGAAAGCCCTGCGGCAGCGCCTGCGTTCGTCGGTCGACAGCACCGACACCATCCGGGCCGAGCGTGACCGGGACGGCGCTGCGTGAACGGATACGTGATCGATGCCAGCGTGGCCGTGAAATGGCTGGTCGATGAGGTCTACTCCAAGGAAGCTGACGCACTCCTGACCAGCGGGTCGATGTTCATCGCCCCGTCGCTCGTATTCGCGGAGTCCGTCAACGCTTTGTGGGCGATGCATCAGCGCGGCGACATTTCCGGCCAGGATCTGTCCGACGCCGTGGACACCCTGCTGGCAGCTCCGATTACGCTCCCCGTTTCCATGCCCCAGCTGAGCGCTGCTGCAGCCCGTCTGGCGAGCGACCTCGGACACCCTGCCTACGACTGCTTTTATCTCGCCCTAGCGATTCAATCGCAGTACCCCGTCGTCACCGCTGACACTCGGTTTCACGATCGGGTACGCATCCATCCGTACTTGGCGGACAGGATCGTGCATCTTGCGGAGGCGGTGACCCGCGGCGCCGGCCTGCACAGACCTGATCCATCCTGATGGTCAAGCTCCGAGGAGCGTTCGCCACCAGCCGCGTCCGGTCCGACCGTGAAGGGTTCACAACGCTCAGTTTCCCCCCGGCTGACGCTCCACCTGCGGATCACGCCGTTCGAGGATCAGGTAGCCGAGGGAGTTGACGACGACCTGAAACCCGTCGGGCACCACCGTGGTCGTCTGCTCCTCGACGATGACCGCCGGGCCGGGGACTGCACCATCCCGGACGAGGTCGTTGCGGCGATACGTCGTCGCCGTCACATAGTCGGCGCGGATCGCGTCAAAGAGCCGTCGGCCGGCCGCCGCCGGTCCCTGGCCTCCTGCCGGCTGCAGGTCCGTCGATCCGACACTGACCGCTGTCGGCGACGGGAGGGCGCCATCTTTCGTCGCGGACGTAATCGAGGAATCCCTTCGGGCGGTAACGGTGAGCGTCCAGCTCAGAACCTCGCGTTCCTGATCGGGGAGAGTCCGGCTGAAGAGGCGCGCGTATTCCGTGTCGAAGGCGGCGGCCAGGGTCTCACGGTCCGCGTCCGCCAGCGGGCGGCTGGCAAGCGGTACCACAATCTCGTGTCCCTGCCCCACATAGCGCATGTAGACGTGCCGGGTTTCTTCGAGCTCCGCATTCGCTCCGGCCCCCGCCAACACCACCGCTCGCGCCTCCGCCTGCATCTCTTCGAGCAATGCATTGGCCGCCCGGGGATCAAACTCGGTAAGACGCATGTAGCGGCTGCGGACCACCTCGTACGACACCGCGGCCCGGAGCATGCCGATCGCCGATCCGACCCCGGCACCGGTCGGCACGATGACGCGATCGACGTCGAGCTTCTGGGCGAGGCGCGCCGCATGCAGCGGCGCGGCGCCGCCGAACGCGATCATCGTCCGGGCGGAGACGTCCTTCCCCCATTCGACGGCATGGACCCGGGCCGCGTTGGCCATGTTTTCGTCGACGACTTCAGAAATCGACAGCGCCGCGACCGGGTCCGCCAGCTCGAGCGGCCGTCCGACGGCGCCCCGAATCGACTCGGCCGCCCGCTCCGGGACCAGTTGCAACGAGCCGCCTGCGAAGTCCGCCGGATCGATGCGCCCGAGCACGACGTCGGCGTCAGTCACCGTCGGGCGCTCGCCACCACGGTCGTAGCAGGCGGGCCCCGGGTCGGCTCCCGCACTGGCCGGACCCACGTTCAGCCGGCCCATCGCGTCGACTCCCGCGATGGAGCCGCCGCCCGCACCGATCTCCACCATTTCGATGGCGGGAATGCGAACCGGCAGGCCGCTGCCCTTCAGGTTGCGGTAGGCGCGGGCAACCTCGAACGTGCGGGTCGTCTGCGGCTCGAACCCGTCGATGAGGGCCAGCTTGGCGGTCGTCCCGCCCATGTCGAAGGACAGCGCGTTCTCGCAGTCGCACTCGCGCGCGATCTCGGCGGCGAGGATCGCACCGCCCGCCGGACCGGACTCGACCAGCCGGATCGGAAAACGCGACGCGATCTCGAGGGTGGTGAGCCCGCCGCCCGATGTCATGAGCAGCAGCGGGCACTCGAGGCCGAGACCGCGAAGGGCAGTGTCGAGGCGCCCGAGGTAGCTGGACATTCGCGGCTGCACGTACGCGTTGGCACAGGCCGTCGACTGGCGCTCGTACTCGCGGATCTCGGGGCACACCTCGCTCGAGAGCGTGACGCGGAGGTCCGGCAGGGCCTCGCGGAGAATCGCTCCGACCCGCCGCTCGTGGGAGGGATTCGCATAGGCGTGGAGCAGCCCGACGGCGACCGCCTCGATCGCGTGGCGCTCGAACCGGGGCAAGAGGGCGTGCACGGACTGCTCGTCCAGGGGAACCAGAACGTGGCCCGCGTGATTCATCCGCTCGGTGACCGGCCAGCGCAGGTGGCGGGGCACGAGCGGGGCCGGCCGGTCGATGGAAATATCGTACTGCTCGAAGCGGTTCTCGAGCGCCATCTCGACCGAGTCCCGGAAGCCTTCGGTCACGATCAGCGCCGTCCTCGCGCCGGTCCGTTCGATCAGGGCGTTGGTGGCGAGCGTGGTACCGTGAATGACTAGGCCGACCGCGGCCGGCTCCACGCCTGCTTCGGCGACGGCCTGACGGACGGCCGCGACCACGCCCTCTTCCGGGACGTCCGGGGTGGTCAGCACCTTGGCGGTGACGATTTCGCCCCCGGCGAGCGCAAGCGCCACGTCCGTGAAGGTGCCGCCGACATCAACGGCGATTCGGCAACGGGGTGCTGTTTCAGTCACAAGCTTGCCACAGCCAGACCTTCGTGCGCTCCGCGTTCCTCGGGCTCAGCTTCCTCGCGCCGATTGGCATATCCAGTTCCGGGTCGCCGGGCCGCAGCGGCGGGATGTAGCCAGTCAAGCGCAATGTTGTGACACTCCCACGGCATAGGTAGCTGGAGCGTCGCGAGCAGCAACGGTTGGTGCCGGCACCCTGAAATCCTCGTGGTTCATCCTTGGGAATGGCCAGCCGATGTCGGCCACTGCCATACAGGTGCACCACTTCACGGAGCGATATATCCCACAGTACGAGAGGCGCCTCGGGGCTCGCTGCTGAGCCGACGACAGCCGTTGGCAATCGCTGCGCCACCTGATCAGCACGTGCAGGTCAAGCAGGGCTCTCACAACCTCAACGCTTCCCACTCCCCTTCCGCCACCACGGGCCCCACGATGTCCCTAACCACGGTAACCGTCCCAACCAGTCTCGACTGTGGCCGCCCGACGTCGACGCTACGCACCGGGCGCAGTTCCGCCACCGGCCGACCGTGTTTCAAAATGACCGCGGATTTTCCCGTCGCGGAGACGCGATCAAGGACAGCCAGGCAGCGGGCCTTGAAGTCGGAAGCTTTGGTCGTTTCCATATGACCAGTTTTGCTGACTCGTCATGTCTTATCAATTTGGGGTCGGAACGACAGTCACTATTCCGAAAGCGGACGAAGATCAGCATCCGCTCGGCAGGTCATCCGCGCGCGACGGCGTGCCGTTGGAAATACCGTTATCGGGGGCCTGCAGCCCCCGAGACCGACATTCGATCACAGTTCCGGTCTGAAGCGCTGCAAACGTCTGACATATCGAGAGGTTTTCGCCAGAGCCGCAGCCTGTCCACCCGAAGTGACCGATCTTGATCGGCGTAGTCGCATCGATCCGAACTCGCGCTCAAGCGCCCCCAAGGTCATTTCAGGCTGCAAGCCCGACGATGACCTTTCCATTCGCGGCCCGCCTGACAAGCGGGTGCCCCGGCTGTCCATTGCCGGGCCCTGCCTGCCATTTACCATCGCGCGGTGGCTCTGACTCCGATGCGGCTCTCGGGGTTGTCGTTGGCCGGCAGCAGCCGCGAGACTTCCAGGCGCAGCGCCAGGTTTTCGCGCCGCGCACCGACCACCTCCCAGCCGAGACCGAGACCGAACCGGTGCTCGGGCGCCGCATTCCCGTCCGGCTTCTCATTCCGAACCCCCTCGACGTCGAGCCCGAACACCAGACCCGCATCGCGCGCCTCCTGCAGACGCCAGGCGTGGATGTACTCGCGGCCCGTCTCCGTGAGCCCCAGACCGAATTCCGGCACCCCCGTCCAGCTCCCGCCGAACAGGGCGACGCCATAGCCGACACGCGCCTCGAGACGGCGCCGGTCCGACCCGTCGTCGTGCGCCGCGGCCAGCGCGCGCGCCGTCTCCGGGCGCAGCAGCGCGTCCATGCCGCCCGTCGCCTCCGACCCGACCGCCTGGCGCAGCGTCAGCTCCAGGCCCCGGTCACTGTCGGGCGACGGGTCCCAGGCCAGCGAGCCCGCAAAGCCCCGCTCGCTCAGGCCCCCGTCCTCGTGCGTCAGCAGGCCCCGCGCCGCAACCTCCGCCCGCATCCCGAGCGAGGGATCGGCCCACAGGAGCCTCGCCCCGATATCCGCCCCGAACCCGGTCTCCGCGTCGCCCCCGTCATGGCGCACGCCCACCTCCAGCGTCGGCACCAGCGTCCCGAGGCCGCGCCACGTCCCTTCGAGGCCCAGCCGCAGCCGCGTCACGTCCGCCTCCGACGACGCAAGGCTGCCGCCGCTCCCGCGCACCTCGTCGGACGTCGTGCGCACGACCAGCGCATCCGACGTCACGCTGAGCTCCAGACCGCCCTCGGCCGGCGCCTTGGCAACGACCCCGCGCCCGCCCAGCGCCGCCATCATGAGGTCCATGTCGGTCTCGATCGGCGCCTGGTCCGCAGGCGTCAGCGTCAGCGTCCCCGCACCGTAGCCGGCGATACCCCACAGCGACAGCCGCTCGCTCGCCGCGTAGCGCCCCCAGGGGTAGAGACCCGTCAGCGTTGTTTCCACCGCGCCGCCGCCGGCCGGGCTCCGGTAGTCCCCCTCGCCGAGCGAGTGCGCCACCACCAGGCCGGCGGTCCCCCGGCCCCGCGTGACGTCCGCACCCAGCATCGCGCTCGCCACCTCGCCTTCGAGCGTGAGATCCCCCTCGCGCCCGTCGAAGCGCGTGAGCGCCCCACCGCCCCACAGCGCGCCGAACCCGCTCTCCGCCGTGCCCTCGGTCAGCGCAAAGGAGAAGCTGCTCAGCAGCTCGCGCCCGCTCACCGCGCGGGACGTCAAGGCAGAGGCCTCGGTCTCCTCGTCCGCGCCGCGCAGCCACTCCGCCAGCGTCTCGAGGCCGGCCTCGGTCTCGCGCTCTTCCAGTGCCCCGGACGCGCCGACCCGCTGGCCGGCGAGGGTGAGTTCCATGCCGGGAGCCCGTGCCGCCTCCATCCGGCCCGCCACCGCACCGATCACCTGGTCTGCAACCGTGCGCCCAAAGCGCGCGAGCCACGCAGCCGGCATCGGGTCGTCGTTGACGATGGTGCCCGTCGCCTCCCCCCGGTTGATGGTGATGGTCCTCGACGCGTCGTCGCACAGTTCCGCGTCGCTGATCCTGACCCTCACCGTCTCCCCGCCGTCGTCGATCGAGTCGTCGAGGATGCGGACGAATTCGGTCCACTCGGTGACCCCGGGCGGCTGCCACAGCGTCGACTTCGGACGCTGCAAGTAGTCGACCCCCTCGGTCGCCGAGCCGGTGTCGAGGGTCTCGAAGTCGTAGCAGACATACTCGTCCAGCGCCCGCGAGAGCTTGACGGTGAAGTGCAGCCAGCCGCCTCTCTCACTCCCCCTAGTGTTCTCAATCCGCATGTCCACGTCCGGCAACGGGGTCGTGCTGCTCGCGGGCGCGTCGATCGTCCCTGTCGCCTGCCCCGTGGTGATCGACAGCGGGCCGAACTCGACCCCCCGGGGCGTGATCACCCGCGCATTGGCGATCTCGACGTTCACCGTCTCGCCGTCATCGGCAGCGGCATCCTCCATCAGCGCAACCGAACCCGGTCGCACCGTCTCCCCTGCCGAGAAGAGGATCCGGTAGCTCGCCTCCCGGTAGTCGGCGTTCGCGGTGGCGGTGCCGCCCGAAACGGTCCGGAAGTCGACCGCGATGGTCGCGCTCACGGCCTTCGACAGGCTGACGTCGAAGGCGAGGTTGGCGGAGTCCTCGGTACCGCTGGTGTCGGCGATCGAGAGGCTCGGCAGGCTGCCGAGGTCGGGCGGGTTCGAATCGGTGCTCAGGGTCAGCGCAGGCGAGCCGTCGAGCCGGCCCCCGCTCCCGGTGCACAGGGCGCCCTGCTCGTTGCAGGGCCGGTTGCCGCGCAGCGTGACGGTGACGGGCTTCGTCTCGTCGACCGGCGCTACTCTCATGCGCCAGTGATTGCTGTAGAGATTGCCCCCCGTGCGCTCCTTGTGAATGCGCACCGCCCCGTCCATGCGCCCGTTGGTCACGCTGAAGGCATGATCGCGCATCTCCCGGTACGGGATGCGCACGCCTTCGGACAGCTTGAGGTCGAACCGGTATCGCAGGGCGCCATTGACGAACAAGGCTTCGGCGGATTCCAGCGTCGGGATGAGCGGCGGTATCCGGTTGCTGCCCTTGACGTTCATCATGATGGAATAGGAAGGAAAGTTTAAACTTCCATTGAGCCTGAAGGCATTTTCGATAAGCCATCCTTCGGCTCCCGTCTCAGCGCCGCTTAACGTCGCCCCTATTTGGAAATCGTATGGGCTGTTGCCTACGCTAACGATATTCACCAGGTATCCGGTATTCGGAAGCAATCTGGTATTTGAAGGTGCCGTGAAATCGTTCACGGCTCCTTCGTTCAGCGGGGACGGAGTGCTTAGCGTAGCCACCAGATCGCCCAGATTGTTGGTCTCGCTGCTGTCGAACCTGTGAACCGAAACCGTAATGGTTTCAGTGCTCGAGGAAGTGTCCCCGTGGATGTGGATTCCGACGGAACTCAGATCGTAACCCGCAGTATTGCTACCGGTAGTAAATCCCTGCGTGATTCTGCCGGACGCAGAGTCTCCTGCGACTACGAAGTTGTCGCGATTTTCACCTGCGTTGCTGACAAGCGTCGTCTGGGCATCGGCGGCGGTGGCCGTGACGAGCAGCACCGAAAGGGCCAGCAGGGCGCGCGCGAGTCCGGCGCCGGGGGGCGCGGCGCCGAAACCAAACGTCCTGAGTGCCGCCGCGACCGGGGGGGCCCGCGGCCGACCGCCGCCTTCGCAGAGACCCAACCGGAAGACGCTCACTGCACGCCTTCCTCGCGCCCGATGGCCGCTGCTGTCGGCCGCAACTTCTTGTCGCGGTTCCTCCGAGGCCTGAGCCTGCATCTTCGCCAGCGGCTGCCGCCGTCGAGCGCGACGCCCTCGTAGAGGCCCTGTGCGACCGACATGGTCTTGCGCACGCCGAAGCCGAGCCGGCGCGAGGCCTCCTGCTGCAGGGCCGTCGTGGTGAAGGGCGGGACGGGGTCGCGCTGGACCGCGTCCCGTTCGACCGAGGCGACGCGGAAGATGCCCGCGCGGATGCGCTTCCCGGCCGTTTCCGCCGCCGCCGCGCTCAGGCTCATCGACGCCGCCGTGAAGGAAGGGCGGCCCGGGGCTACGGTCGGTGAGGCGCACGCCGGTCCATGTCCCGCCCGGCCGCCATGGCGGCCGCGTTGCTGAGTCCAAGACTCCCTCCATTAACGGCTCGGAGGCGTCATGGAAAATGCCGATCCGGTGAATCTGCATGCCGACCGGGCCATGGCGGCGGGGCGGCCGGCCGCCGCTTCCGGAGCCCCGTTCGGAAGGGTTCCGGCGCCCGCGTCCGCCAGAACCCCCGGTCCCATAAGGCGAAGCTATCCGCGCG